>DASWBQ010000369.1:0-1586 GCA_036390535.1 Gemmatimonadales bacterium
AGGGGAGCGGCAACGGTGAGCTGGATGCCGGCCACCGTCCCCGGCCGGTAGCCACGCATGCCCGACCGGGTCAGCGCGGGCGCGCCGAGGAAGTTCCACGACAGGCTCAGGCGGGGATCGGCGAATCCGGTGCGGGTGGCGGCGGTGTCGATCCCGAAGGCGGTGCCTTCCCAGTGCCCGGTAGCGAACGGCACCAGCAACCCGATCTTCCCGCTCTGCCCGAAGAGACTGATGGTCCGGTAGGACGCCAGCGCAATGGACCAGACGTCGGCCCGGGCGTCCTCGATCGGGACCGCCGGGTCGACCAGGAGATTCCCGCGTGAGTAGCCAGCCAGCGCCCCGATCAGGTGCATCCCGATCGGGGCGTTCTGGAGCGCGCGGGGCTCCAGTTCCTGGGCGGCGAGGGGACTCGCCAGCACCAGGGACACCGCCAGGAGCCACGGGGCCCCTCGCAGGCGCGGAGGGGCCGCGATGCTCACCGGCGTGGGGATGGTCACGACACGGTATAGCCGCGTCCCTGCAGGCAGGCGGCGGCGGCCTTCTTGAACTGGTCGGTCGCGGCCTTCGACTGGGCCTGCGCCTGCTGGGCGCCCTGCTGGGCGGCCTGCGCCTCGGCCTGCTTCTTGGCCCGCCGCCCGCCCAGGGCCCCTGCCACCGCCCCGATCGCGGCCCCGGTACCGGCATCGCCCGCGATGGCGCCGATCGCCGCCCCGGTGGCGGCACCCTTGGCCGAGCCGACGACGGCGGCCCCGGTGGTGGCCTCCGCCATCTTCTGCTGCGACGCCTTGGCAGCGGAATCCACGTTCACCTTCCCGCCGCTCAGCACCAGCCCGGTCTGGTTTTCCGCCCAGGTGATGCAGGCGGCTTCGTCGGCGGCCTGCTGATCGGGAGCTTGCCCCTTGGCCGGATAGATGATCATCCCGATGGACTTGAGGGTCGGCTTGGCAGAGGCCGGTGGGGATGCTGCGGGAGTGACCTGCCCGAAAGCTGTGGTAGAAGTTGCCGCAAACCCGCACAGGGCCATCGCGGCAATCAGCGTCTTTCGCATGACTTGGCTCCTTCTTGGAGAATCGGTGATGACGGGGTCAGAACGCGACGGACTGGTGGGCGTGCCGGGCCCGCCACTGCCCGCCTTCGCGCACGAAGACCACCGTGAGGCCAAGCCCCACCGGCGGCGACGTCCATCCCGCCAGGTCGGTGTAGGTGCCTTCCCCGACCAGGGCCAGGACCGCGACGTCCGGGGCCAGCAGCCGGACCTTCATCTGGTCCACCACCTGATCCTGCCGCTTGATCCCGGCGTAGGTGTTCCGGAAGGCCTCGCGGGTCGGCTCGACGCCCGTCAGCATGACGTCGCCGGTGATAAAAGTGAAGTCGGCTCCGCCCTCGGCCATGGCCATCACCTGGTCCGCATTGCCGGTCGCGGAGCCCGCCATGGCGTTCTTCAGCAGGGAGTCAATCGCGGCGACGACGGCCGGGTCGCCGGGATTGAAGGGCGTGGCCGCGGGTTGGCAGGCCGCGCCGGCCAGCAGTGTGGTGGTGGCTGCGACGATCGTGGACGCTCTCAGCATGAACCCTCCAGCGGAAAT
>DASWBQ010000370.1:0-2188 GCA_036390535.1 Gemmatimonadales bacterium
AGCAGGGAGAACAGGAGACGCGGGGCCATGGCAGGTGTTGGGCCGTACGCCCCGGCCGGGGGCGGGGTTCCGCCTAGTTCGGCCGGGCGTGCCGGGCGCAGAGCAGCACCCGGGCGAGATCGTGGCCGAGGACGTGGCGACGCCCGTCGATGTCGACGCTCAGGGGGCCATGGAACGGCTCCTTGCCGGCGATGGTGAGCACCGCGCCCGGCACCAGGCCGATCCCGCCCAGGTAGCGGAGCCGGTCCGGCTCGGAGGTGTCCACCCGCCGGACTTCGACCCGCTCACCCGACAGCATCTCCGAGAGGGGGGTGTACAGCAGTTCGGTCACCTGCCCATCGGCGTCGGGGATCGGGTCGCCGTGCGGATCGAAGGCAGGATTGCCGAGCGCCTCGGCCATCCGCTCGATCAGTTCCTCGGAGACGGCGTGCTCAAGCCGCTCCGCCTCATCGTGGACGCTGTCCCAGGAGTAGCCGAGCCGGCCTACGAGGTAGGCCTCGATGATCCGATGCCGGCGGACCATCCGCACCGCGGCCCGCCGGCCTTCCGTGGTCAGGGCCACGCCGCGATAGGGGACGTGCTCGAGCAGCCCCTGTTCCGAAAGCCGGCGGATCATCCCGCTGACCGACGGCGGCGCGAGGAGCAGCGCCTGGGCGATCGCGGAGGTGGTCGCCGGCTGGCCATCGAGGGAGAGGCGGTAGATCGCCTTGAGGTAGTCCTCGACGGAACGGGTCAGGGTGGCTGGCGCGGTCACATCCGGAAATCTAGCGGAAGCGGTGCTCCAGACTGAGGTAGGCAAGCGGCCCGGACGCGCTGCGCTCCACGCCGCCGCCGACCGCCCACCCCAGACCGGGCACCAGCTGCACGCCGCCCGGCAGGTCGTGGCCCCATCGCACCCCGAGGGCCCCGAGGGTGCCCCCCTGCCACGTCGAGGAGTCCCACGACTCGCCCACCGCGAGGAACTCCGCCAGGAGGTTGAGGCGCGGCCGGAGGAAAACGATGACGCTCGCCCCCAGGAAACCGTTCCTCAGCTGCCCGCTGCCGAGGCCCGGGACCTCCGCCTCGGGGATGACGCCGGCACCGACATTGAGATGGGCGGTGAACCGGGGCGACAGCCGAAAACTGGCCGGCAGGGCCAACTGCACCCCGGCCCCGCCGGCCGTGGTCCCGGCCTGAGCACTTCCCGTGGGGAAAAGCAGGGAAATCCTGGGCGCCAGCGCGGCGTCTCCCGCGAGGGCCTGGTAGCGGTAATGGACGGCGAGGTCACCAAGCGACATCCCCGCCCCGCGCGAGAGCAGCGGCACCGTATAGCTGAGCTGGTGGCGCTCCGACCACGCCGGCCATTCCTGGGTGACGCCCAGCGCCCAGTTGGCGCTCCGGTGCCGGAGGTGGAAGAAGGCGATGTGCTGGACCACACCCCGTTCCTGGTTGTAGGCCTCCTCGACCAGGAAACTGTTGTCGGCCAGCGGAAGGAGCTCGCCGCCCGGGGGCTGCTGGGCCCACGCCGCCGGCGCGATCATGAGCAGCAGGGTCGTGGCCCAGCGGGTCACGCAGCCGGTTCCGCGCGCATGGCCCGGAGGCCGTTGGCGATGACGACGAGCGAGGCCCCCATGTCGGCAGCCACCGCCATCCAGAGCGTGGCCTGCCCAACCAGCGCCAGGGCCAGGAAGACCGCCTTGATGCCGATGCTGAAGGCGATGTTCTGTTTGATGATCCGGACGGTGCGCCGGGAGCGGCGGATGGTCGCGGCCACCTGGGCGAGGTCGTCGCCCATCAGGACGATATCGGCGGTCTCGAGGGCGACGTGGGTGCCCGCCGCCCCCATGGCGATCCCGACGTCGGCGGCGGCCAGGGCGGGCGCGTCGTTGACGCCATCCCCGACGACGGCCACGCGGGCCCCGGCCGCGCGCAGTTCCGTCACCGCCCGGTGCTTTTCCGCCGGGAGGAGCCCGGCCCGCACCTCGCTGATGCCAAGCTGGGCCCCCACGGCACGGGCCACTGCCTCGTTGTCACCCGTCGCCATGACGATCCGCGCGACCCCGGCGCCGCGGAGGGCCGCCACGTGTTCCCGCGCGCCGGACCGGGGCTGGTCGGCGATCGCCACCACGCCGATGGCGCGCTCCTCGGTGGTGAGGAGCACGGCTGTCCGGCCGGTCGCCTCCAGGCTCTCGATGACCCGGTGCACGGC
>DASWBQ010000371.1:0-2455 GCA_036390535.1 Gemmatimonadales bacterium
CGCCCGTCGCCTCGAGGGACCGGCTCAGGCGCGGCTGGTCCTTGCCGAGGCGCATCGCCTGGCGGAGCGCCTCCAGACCCGGACCGCTCGCCTGTCCGTGGCCCTGGCCGACGCCCGATTGGCCGACGCCAGCGCCGATCCGGCGGGCGCCCTTCGAGCTCTGAGGGCATCCGCCAGCGAGGTGCGCCCCGGCGACGCCTGGGCCGAATGGGAAGTCGAGGCCCTGACGGCCCGTGCCTTTGCCCGCACCAACCAGCTCGATTCGGCCGTCGCCGCGGGTCGTCGGGCCGTCGCGGCCGTGGAGCGCGTCCGAGGCAACCTCGGCTCGACCACGCTCAGATCGATCGTGGTGGCGCAGCGGGCAGCCGTGTACGGCGACTTGGTCCTGGCACTGCTGGCCCAGGGCCGTGCCGACGAGGCGTTCACCGTGGCGGATGCCGCCCGCAGCCGGAGCCTGATCGAGCACCTCGGCGAGGCTCGTGGCGAACGCGGGGTTCCCCGGCAAGCGGTCGAGGCCGATGCCCTGCTCCGTCGGATCGACTACCTGCTGCAGCAGCTCCGCGACACTGAGCAGCCCGGGCGGGCGGAACGCGGCGCGGCCGAAGACCACCTCGCCACCCAGCTGGAGTCGGAGCTGGCGACGGCACGCGACCGGTACGAGGGTCTCGTCGCGCGCCGCAGCGACGGAGAGGCCGCGACTGGTGGCCTGCTCGGCCTCACCGCCCCGCGGCTCGACGACGTGCGTGCGGCCCTGCGTCCCGGTGAAGTGTTGCTGGCCTACCTGCTCACCGACAGCGTGGTGGTCACCTTCGTGGTCCGCCGGGACGGGCTCAATGTGGTCCGAGCCCACGTGACCAAGGAGACCATCGGGCACCAGGTCCGGCTGGTCCGGGACCTCTGGAGCCGCCCCGGCTCCGACTGGCAGCGGGCCATGCCCGCAGCCACCGCCCTCTACCGGACGCTGGTGCAGCCTGCGGAAGACGCCGGGCTCCTCCGCGACGCGACCCGCCTGGTCGTGGTGCCGCACGGGGTCCTGGGTCAGGTGCCGTTTGCGGCGCTGCCCCACCCGTTGTCGGGGGAGTTCCTGGTTCGGCGCTATGTGGTCACCACCCTCCCTCTGTCCAGCGGCCTGTCCGCGCTGCGCAGCCGTTCCGTTGACATTTCCAGCCAGGCCCACGCTCTCGCCATCGCGCCGTTCCCGGACGAACTGCCCGCCAGCCGCGAGGAAGCGGAGGCCGTCACGGTCGCCCGGTTGCAGGTGCGGGTGCGCCACGGGGCGTCGGCCACGGAAGCGATGGTCCGACGCGCCCTCGGCCAGGGCAGCGTGGTGCATCTCGCCACGCACGGCGTGCTGAACGCCCGCAACCCGATGTTCTCCCGGGTGGAACTGGCACGCGGGTCAGGACGGACTGCGGACGACGGACGTCTCGAGGTCCACGAACTGTTCGGGCTCGTCATCCAAAGCCCCCTGGTCTTCTTCTCCGGATGCGAGACCGGCGCCGAGGCCGGATGGAGCGACGATCCGTCACAGCATGGTGGAGAGCTGAGCCTGGCGCAGGCGACGCTCACCGCTGGGGCAGCGAACGTGATCTCGACTTTGTGGCGGATTGACGACGCCGGGGCCGCGTCATTCGCCGGCCGGTTCTATCGTGGCCTGGTGGGACGGCTTCTCACCGACGCGTTCGCCGAAGCCCAACGGGGTCTGGCCACCGACGTACGGTATGTCAGCCCGTATTACTGGGCCGGCTACCTGTTCAGCGGGCAGGACGGCCAGCTGGGGCCGCAAACCGGAGGGCCTCGATCCGTCTCTTCCTCAACACCCACGGATGTGCGGCGGCCGTCCCGCCGCTGACGACCTCACCAGGCCCGGGTTGCCCGGGTCGCTGTCCAAAGGAGCACCCCGATGCGAGCCCAGCCCAGAGCCGGAACCTTGCTCCTTGTCATGCTCACCGCGACGGCGTGCGGGGAGTCCGGCCGTCTGGTGGACCCGGGCGCACCGTCCCTGGCAAAGGGCGGCGGGCCAGCGGGCACCCCGAGCGTCAGCGCGGCCACTCCGGCGTACGGCTACCGCGGCGAGACCGACAAGGCGGTGACGATCAGCGGCTCGGGCTTCGAGCCCGGCGCCGTAGCCACCTGGGAACGGGGCGGCGTGACGGATGGCAAGGTCGTCGTGACCAGTACCCAGTTCGTCAGCTCCAGCCAGTTGGTCGCGACCCTGGACATTGCCGCTGACGCGGACATCTCCTTCTATGACGTGGCGGTCACCACGCTCGGCGGCAAGAAGGGGATCGGCACCGAGAAGTTCGAGGTGACGACCGCGGTCGTCCCGACCCTCGATGGCGCGGGCAACAACTCCTATGCCTGGGGGATGAACGCTGCCGGCCAGATCGTGGGACGCAGCAACGGGAATGCCTTCTTCTGGGACCCGTCTACCGGGCTCGACAATCTGGGAACC
>DASWBQ010000372.1:0-18630 GCA_036390535.1 Gemmatimonadales bacterium
CTGTTCGTCCCGCTGTGCTTCCTGCTGCCGTTCTTCGCGAAACCTTCCTGCCACCGCGTCGTATTCCCCGGCATATGCGCAATCTTCTGCGGGGTGCCCACCGCCTCGTTCCTCTCCTGGCCCTGGCGGCGTGTGGCGGCACGGAAGGTCCCACGGCCCCTGTCCCGGGCGGCCGCCCGGTGGCGACTGTCCAGGTGGTACCCTTCGACACCCTTGGCTGGGTGGGCGACACCGTCCGGTTCAGCGCGACCCTCCGGGACGCCGGCGGCCAGGTCCTCACGGGGCGGAGCGTTGCCTGGTCGAGCGATCAGCCGGCCGTCGCCACCGTGAACGCCGACGGGCTGGTGACCGCGCTCGGCCCCGGGCGGGCGGTGATCACCGCGGCAAGCGAGGGCCGCACCGGCACCGGCGCCATCACGGTGGCCGTATACGACCTCGTCATCGAGGGGTACCGGGATGGGAGCGGCGGCGCGTGGAGGGTGCCGCTGCCGGCCGGTGTGCCGGAACCGCTGCAGCTCCCGGCCGGGATGATGATCAGCGACCCGACGCCCTCGCCGGACGGTCAGGTGATCGCCTTCGTGGTCGCGGACTACGTGGACAACACCGGCGACATCTGGCTGGTGAATCGCGACGGCACCGGGCTTCGGAACCTCACTGGCGACGGCCCGCTCGATGACGCGCCGGCGTGGTCACCCGACGGGACCCGTCTGGCCTACCGCAGCTTCCGGGAGGAGAACCTGGGAGACATCTGGACCATACGGGCCGATGGGACCGCACGCACCATCCTGACCCCGAAGCTCGGGTCGGCGGTGGTGGATCACCACCGTCCCGACTGGTCGCCGGACGGAACCCGGATCGTCTATGCAGGCACCGGCGGCGGCGACTGGGGAATCTGGGTGATGCAGGCGGACGGAAGCCAGAAGCGCCCGCTCACCAGCACCGCCGACTTGGACACCGAACCGGTGTGGTCCCCCGACGGGAAGACCATCGCCTTCCGGCGGACCGGTAACACCGGTTCGGACCTGGTCTTGATGGCGCCGGATGGCGGCAATGTCCGCGTGATCGCTCTTCCCGGCGAGCAGCGGCTCCCGGCGTGGTCCCCCGATGGGCGGCTGATCGCCTTCGTGGGCCAGCCGACCGTGGGCAGTTTGCCGGAGGTGTTCACCATGCGGCCCGACGGGACGGACCTGCGGCTGCAGGTCGGGGTGGCCGGGGTCGGGCCGGCGCTGCATCCGGATTTCCTCAGGAGGTAGACGGGAAAGAGCGGGATAGAACGGGATAGAACGGGAGGGGGCGGGAGAGGTTCTCCTGCCGCTTCTCGCTTTCCCGTCCTTTCCCGCCCTCTCCCGTTCGATCCCGCCTTATCGCGCCCGCTCCAGCAGGTCCAGCCAGTAACTGTCGAAGGCCTCCCGGACCTCGACCTCCGGCACCCCCTGGAGCAGCAGGAGCTGGAACCCGTCCAGGATGGCTGGCAGGGCGCTGAGGGCAGGGTCCTTGCCGGGCAGCCGGAACGTCGTGGCGGCCGCAGTGGCGAGTTGCTGTCGCTGTGATGTGCTGAAGCTGGCGGCAGCGGAGGTGGTGGGGTCGGCCGCCAGGCCGAGCCAGAGCCGGAAGGCGCCGGAAGCGACCTCCCGGGACAGGTCCTCCCAGAGCCGGTCGATCGCCTTGGCAGGCGGCAGGCGGAGAGCGGTGACGCGGGTGGACCAACGGGAGGTGGTCACCTCGGCGACGACCTGGTCGAGCAGCGCTTGCTTCGAACCAAAGTGATAGAGGACAAGGCCTTTGGCGCATCCGGCCTTGGATGCTACGTTTTCGACTGTCCAGTCAGTCAGTCCTGATGGCCCAAGTACATCAACGGCCGCAGCCAGGATGCGCCGGCGGGATTCCTCCTTGTCTGGTCTGGCACTCTGGGCTGGCATTCTCACAATATTGTACTGACTGGCTGGTCAGTCAAGAAGAAGAGACCGGTCACCCCTGAGCGAAGGAAGGGACAGACCAGCTCCGGCCCCCTCGCTTTCCGCTCGGGGTGGCCCCGTCGCGGCCCTCTCCCGCCGCCCTGCCGCCTTGCCGCCTTGCCCACCCCGTCCCCTTATGAAACCTCCCGCCCCCCTCCGCCGTATCATCCTCCATGAGCGCCGACACCGCCACCCCGCTTCCGTCCGTCTTCTCGCCCCTGGCAAAGAGTCTGCTCGACTCCTTCTCCGAGGGCGTGATCGTCTTCGACAGCCAGGGCCGAGTGATGTACCTCAACAGCCCGGCGCGCGAGGCCGTCGAAGGCCGACTCGACCTGACCCAGTCCGCCCGCGACCTGATGCCCGAGCTGGCCGCCATCGGCGGCCGGCTCAGGACCCTCCGGGTCGGCAACCTCGAGCTGGGTGAGGCCGTCTTCCTTCCCAACGTCGAAGGGCCGACCACCCTGGCCGAGCGGGAGAAGGACGCCATCGTCCGGTCGCTCGACGCCCACGAGTGGCGCCTGGCGGAAACCGCCAAGAGCCTCGGCATCAGCCGCACCACCCTCTGGCGTCGCCTCCGGGCCTACGGGCTCCACCGCGACGGCCGAAGCCGCCTCGCCGAAGCCTCCTAGGCTCCCGTGATCCCCCCGCTGCTGCTCCTCGCCGGCGCTGCCCTGTCCGCAGCGCCGGTTGCCGTTCAGGACACCGTCCCCTTCGCCGACGCGGCCACCCGCGAACTGGTCACGCGGGCCATGGCCCGGCACCGAAGCCAGGACTCGCTCGTCCGCGACTACACCGCCCGGATCAACTACCGACTGTCCGTCTCCCTGGGCCGCCGCAAGTGGGCCATGCCGCCCATCGCGGCCGTCGAGGAGCAGGCCGGTCGGATCCAGTGGGAGCACCCCAACAACCTCCGGGTCGACATCGAGGGCACCCGCTTCAAGGCGCGGAACCCGTCGTGGCGGATGGAGTCGACCTTCGACTCCCCCTGGTTCGTGCCCCGCGGGCTCGGCGACTCGGTCCGGGTCTTCGGCAACGACTTCCCCGAGGTCGCCGCCATCCACCCCCTCTCGGCGGACGGCCCCTCGTGGTACAGCTACGCCGCCGGGGATACCATCGGCATCAGCACCGGCACCACGTCGCTGAAGGTGGTGAGCGTCACGGTCACGCCGCGGCGGGTCGCCCCCTCGCTGGTGAGCGGCCGCCTCTGGGTGGACCTCGCCAGCGCCGAGGTGGTGCGGTTCACCTTCAAGTACGTCGGCACCGGGCTCTGGGCGGTGCCGGAGGGCCCGACCGCCAAGGACACCGCCGAGGCGAAAACGGCCAACAAGTGGGCCAACCGGATTCTCAGCATCGACGCCGACCTCGAGTACGCCCTCCAGGAGAACCGTTACTGGATGCCGTACCGCCAGGTGCTCTCGGGGCGGGTCCAGATCCCGATCATCAGCGACATCGTGATTCCGTTCGACGCGACGACCGACTTCGAGGACTACGAGATCAACACCGGGAAGGCGGTGGTCTTCCACCTGCCGCCGCCCGATACCACCCGCGACCGGCTGACCCGCGAGGAGCGGCGGGCCCGCGCCGATACCCTGCGCGAGGAGCGGCGAGGCCGCTGGCCGGATTCGCTGTCCGCCCGCGAACGGGCGGGCGTGATGCCCGGCGGGGGCCGCTTCGAGATCCGCCGGCCGCCCCGGGATTCGCTCCGGAGCTACGCCGGGTGGCAGGATTCCCTCTCGCTCAACCGGAGCGCGCAGGACGACGAACAGCTCCGCCAGACCCAGGCCGAGCTGGCGCGGCTGGCGGAGAAGCTCGACCGGCAGATCACCGGCATCCAGACGGCGGGCGTCGCCTACGAGCGGCTCTCCGACATCTACCGCTTCAACCGCGTCCAGGGACCGTCGCTCGGTTTCGGCTACCAGGTCAGGCTGCCGCCCGACTTCACCGGCCTCTACGGCAGCGCCCGGTATGGCATCACCGACGGCCGCTTCCTGGCGCGGCTCGCGGCGACCCGGGACGCACCCGAGGGGAAGGTCACCGTCGCGGGGTATCGGGACATCGTCGATGCCGACCCCTTCTCGAAGGGCCTCACCATCGGGAACTCGCTCCGCGCCGCCATCTTCGCGCGGGACGACGGCGACTACTTCGAGGCGATCGGCGGCTCGGCGTCCTGGGAGCGGCCGCTCCGGAGCGGGCTCGACCTGACCCTCACGGGCCGGCTCGAGTCCCAGCGCTCGGTCAAGACCCAGGCCTCGTCCTGGTTCAACGACCTCGTCGGCGGGCAGGGGGAGTTTCCCTCGAACGCGCCGGTGCTCGAGGGGACCATGGGCACGCTGGGCGCCCGGCTCGACGGCGTCTCGGGGCGGGGCACCTGGTGGCTGGCCACCGACGCGCTCATCGGCGAGGGACAGACCACCGGGCGGCTGATCGGCCAGGCGCGCCAGCGGTTCGGGGGACGGAACGGGCTCGACCTCAAGGCCAGCGCCGGCGTCACCACCAGCGACCCGGCTCCGCAGGCGGAACTCCGGGCCGGCGGCAGCGCCACGGTGCGCGGCTTCGACTACGGGATCCAGCGGGGGCAGTCGATGTGGTCGCTGCAGACGGACTGGTCACCGGGACGGGGCGGCATCCGGCCGATCTTCTTCGGCGACGTCGGCCAGGCCGGCGCTCTCGACGACCTGACCAGCCAGCGGCTATTGGTGGGCGGCGGGGCGGGGGTCTCGGTGCTCGATGGCCTGCTGCGGGCGCAGCTGACCTACTCGTTCACCGCGCCTACGCCCGAGGTCCGGTTCGAGATCGCCATCGGGTCATTGCGCCTGTAGGGGCGGCAGGGCGGCAGGGTGGCAAGGCGGCAACGTTTCACCCGGAGCGCCTTCCCGTCACCCTGAGCGAAGCGAAGGGGCCGAAGCCAGGTTCCGCCCCCTCGCTACGCTCGGGGTGACTAGGTTTCCCGCATGCGCTCCCTCCTTTTCTCCTTGGGCGTCGTGACCCTCGCGGCCTGTTCCGGCCGCGGCAGTGCTGAGGGCCGCCTCCAGGCCGAGTGGCAGGGTGCCAGGAGCGGCACCTTCTCGGACGTGGCGACGGCGACCCACTGTGCCGAGTCCGGGATCGTCTTCCTCGAGGCGATCCGGGCCGACTCCGGGGTGGCGATGGCGCTTCATCCCGCCGACCCCGCGGTCATTGCCCCCGGCACCTTCCCCGCGATGTCCGGCAGCACGCCCAACCCGCCGAAGCCGGTGGTCTTCGTCGGGCTTCGCTCCTTCGAGGCGACGGAGGTGCGGGGGTGGGAGGCCCACGGCGGCACCGTCACCATCGACACGGCGGGCGGCGTCCTGTCCGGCCGCTTCGACCTGCGGATGCAGCTCGTCGACGGCACCGACACCCTGACGATGACCGGCACGCTCACCGCCGTCCGGGTCGTGCGCGACACCGCCGGGTGCCTTACCAGGCTCCGCCGCAACTACTGAGGCGGAGGCAGCGCCCTCTCTCCTCTCTCCCTCTCCCTCTCTCCTCCTCTCTGGTCGCAACATGCGCCCGTTCCTCTGCTCGATCGCGCTCATGACGCTGGCATCGCCTCTCCTCGCTCAACTCAAGCGTCCTCCCGCCACCCGCGCCGTCGACCACGTCGACACCTACCACGGTGTCCGGGTGGCCGATCCCTACCGCTGGCTCGAGGACGACAACTCCGCCGAGACGGCGGCCTGGGTGCAGGCGCAGAACGAGGTCACCTTCGCGTATCTCCGTGGCCTCCCGCAGCGGGAGCCGCTCCGGAAGCGGCTGACGGAGCTGTTCAACTACGAGCGGTACTCCACGCCGCAGCGGAAGGCAGGGCGCTACTTCATCTTTCGGAACGACGGCCTCCAGAACCAGTCGGTCCTCTACGTCCAGGACGGACTCGCCGGGACGCCGCGGGTGCTGCTCGACCCGAACACGCTCTCCGCCGATGGCACGGTGGCGATGACCGTCAGCGAGCCCAGCCCTGACGGCACCCGGCTCCTGTACGGGCTCTCGGCGAGCGGGTCCGACTGGCAGGAGTTCAAGGTGCGGGACGTCGCCACCGGCGCGGACCTGGCCGACCACCTCAAGTGGATCAAGTTCTCGGGCGGCTCCTGGACCAAGGACGGCAGGGGCTTCTTCTACTCCCGGTATCCGGAGCCGAAGCCGGGCGAGGCCCTGACCGCCGCCAACCGCGACCAGAAGCTTTACTATCACCGGCTCGGCACGCCGCAATCCGAGGACCGGCTCATCTACCAGCGGCCGGACCAGCCCGACTGGGGCTTCAGCGGCCAGGTGACCGAGGACGGCCGCTACCTGGTGATCTCGGTCTGGATGGGCACCGACCGCCGGAACCGGGTGCACGTGCTCGACCTCAGGGACGCGCAGGCGCCCGACCTGACCGGCACGGTGGTGCCGCTGCTCGACGGCTTCGACGCCGGCTACAACTTCGTCGCCAACGACGGGCCGGTCTTCTACTTCCGCACCGACCAGGCCGCCCCGCGCGGCCGGATCATCGCGGTCGACCTGGGGAGGCCCGAACAGGCCAGCTGGCGCGAGGTCGTCGCCGAGGGGCCGAACGCGATGGACGCCGTGGCGGTCGTCGGGAACCAGTTCGTGGTGAACTACCTCAAGGACGCCGCCTCGAGCCTGCAGCTGTTCGAGATGAACGGGCGTCCCGCCGGCGAGGTGGCGCTCCCAACGCTCGGCACGGTCGGGGCGCTGTCGGGCGAGCGGGGCGACCGCGAGCTCTTCTACGCCTTCACTTCGTTCCTCTACCCGACCACCATCTTCCGGTACGACTTCGACGCGAAGGTCACCGGCAGCTGGAAGGCGCCGAAGGTGGACTTCGACCCGTCGCGCTACGAGACCCGCCAGGTCTTCTACCGGAGCAGGGACGGCACCCGGGTGCCGATGTTCATCACGGCGCGGAAGGGGATCGCGCTCGACGGCTCTCACCCGACGCTGCTCTACGCCTACGGCGGCTTCAACGTCAACCTGCTGCCCTCCTTCTCGGCGACCCGGATCGCCTGGCTGGAGCAGGGCGGCGTTTACGCCCAGCCGAACCTCCGGGGCGGGGCGGAGTACGGCGAGGCGTGGCATGAGGCGGGGATGCTGTCGAAGAAGCAGAACGTCTTCGACGACTTCATCGCGGCGGCCGAGTACCTGATCGCGGAGAAGTACACCGCCCCGGAGCGGCTGGCGGTGGAGGGCGGGTCCAACGGCGGCCTGCTGGTCGGGGCGGTGATGACCCAGCGGCCCGAGCTGTTCGCGGTGGCCCTGCCGGCGGTGGGGGTGATGGACATGCTCCGGTTCCACCGCTTCACCATCGGCTGGGCTTGGGTGACCGAGTACGGCTCGGCGGACAGCAGTGCGGCGCAGTTCCAGACCCTCAAGGCGTACTCGCCGCTCCACAACCTCAAGCCGGGCACCAACTACCCCGCGACCCTGGTGACCACCGCCGACCACGACGACCGGGTGGTGCCGGCGCACAGCTTCAAGTTCGCGGCGGCGCTCCAGGCGGCGACGACCTGGCAGCGGCCGGCCTACATCCGGATCGAGACCAAGGCGGGCCACGGGGCAGGGAAGCCGATCGCCAAGATCATCGAGGAGGAGGCCGACGTGATGGCGTTCGCGCTGGCGAACATGGCATTGCGAAAGCCGGTCCCGTAGGGGGGAACCTTCTCGCCGCTGCGGCCGGTAAGCCGCAGCATGCGGAACCCCTACTTAGATTCCGGTTCCATGGAATCGGCCTACTTCCGGAAGGGCTTCGGGCTCCGGGGCACCATCACCCCCCAGCTCGAGGCCGACTACGCCAGCCGGATCGTCGAGGTGGTGAAGGCCCGGGGCTACGTTCTCGAGGCCGGGCCGCTGACCTTCCGGCTGGCCCGGGAGTTCGGGTTCTGCTACGGGGTGGACCGCGCGGTCGAGTACGCCTACGAGACCCGCACCAAGTTCCCCGACCGGCGGCTGCTCCTGGTCGGCGAGATCATCCACAACCCCCACGTCAACGCCCGCCTGCAGGAGATGGGGATCGTCACCCTGCACCACCGGCCCGGCGAGGACTTCGACTTCACCGGCATCACGCCCGAGGACGTCGTCATCCTCCCAGCCTTCGGCGTCACCGTGGGCGACTTCCGTCGGCTCCGCGAGCTCGGCTGCATCCTGGTGGACACCACCTGCGGCTCGGTGCTCAACGTCTGGAAGCGGGTCGACAGCTACGCCCGCGACGGCTACACCGCGATCATCCACGGCAAGTACCTGCACGAGGAGACCCGCGCTACCGCCAGCCAGGTCGAGAAGCATCCCGACGGTCGCTACCTCGTGGTGCTCAACATGGACGAGGCGAAGCTGGTGATGGACTTCCTGGAGCACGGCGGCGATCCCGCCGCGCTGCAGGAGCGCTTCGCGAACGCCTGTTCGCCTGGGTTCGACTTCACCAGGCACCTTGAGCGGGTCGGCTTCGCCAACCAGACCACCATGCTGGCCGGCGAGTCGCTCGCCATCGCGAACGCCTTCCGGGAGACCGTCGCCCGGATCGCCGGCGCGGAGGCTGCCGCCGAGCGGGTACGGACGTTCGACACCATCTGCTCGGCGACGCAGGAGCGGCAGGACGCGGTGCTCGCGCTGCTCAGGGAGCCACCCGACCTGATGCTGGTGATCGGGGGCTACAACTCCAGCAACACCTGTCATCTCGCGGCGCTCGCCGCGAGTCATGGCGTCCGCACCTACCACGTCGAGGACGCCACCGGCATCAACCCCGAGTCGGGGACCATCCGCCACCAGCCGGTGCGGCAGAAGCGCGACACTGTTGAGGGGCCCGGCTGGCTCGGCGAGGCCCGGGTGATCGGGGTGACCGCCGGGGCCTCGACCCCCAACAACAAGATCGGGGAAGCCCTGGTGCGGGTTTGCGCCACAGCGGGTATCGATCTCGACGGCATCCTTCGGTAACTGTTCGGGTCTGACGGGAGCTCGTTCCGGACGGTACAATCTTCGCACCATTGACCGGTCAGGACTGTCATGGACGCGACGATGCCCATCCCCGACCGAGCCGCGCCGTACCGCGACCGGCTGCTGAGCCTTCCCGGCGTGACCCCCCGCCGGATGTTCGGCACCCAGGCCTACTTCGTGGGGCCCGCCATGTTCGCGTTCTTCTCGCCGACGGCCCTGGTGGTGCGGCTGCCAGGCGCCGCCTTCACGGAGGCGATGGTGGGAGGCCACGGGAAGCCGTTCCTCTCCTTCGGCGCCGCCCAGCTCAACGGGTGGGCGGAACTGCCCTTCGACGGCAACACCCCTGAGTTTTTGGACCGGATGCTGCTGGCCGCGCACGGCCTTGGCACCCACGCGGCCCGGAGCGCAGCCCGACGGAAGCGGACGGTGAACGCGCGGAGGATGGTACGTCGGTAGGTCGGAGAATCGGAATCTCATTCCGACCTTCCGACCTTCTGGCCTAGGTGATCCGTCCCAGCGCCATCCCGATCCCCAGAAGCAGCACCGCCCCCGCCACCACCCGCCGGAAGGTCTCGGTGGGGAGCTTCGTCAGCACCCGCTCACCCGCCAGCGTCCCGATCACCACTCCGGCCGCGGCCAGCGCCACCATCGGCCAGGTGGCGATGAGGTCGCTGCCCTTGGTGACGAAGTAGACCGGCAGCCGCATCGCGTCCACGATCAGCGCCGTGGCGGTCGCGGTGGCGACGAAGGCCGCGGGGGTGAGCGGAAAGGCGAGGAGGGCCGCGGAGCGGAGGCCGCCCTGGTTACCCGCGAGCCCGCCGAAGAGCCCGGAGACCAGCCCGCCCACCCAGGCGGTGTGCCCGTGGAAGTGCAGCCGCCGGATGATGCCGGTCAGCCCCGCGAGCCCCGAGACGATCAGCAGCCCCGCGAAAATGCTGGTGATGAGGGCGGCGCTCGCCCGCGCGTGCAGGAGGGCCCCGGTCAGCCCGCCGGCGGCGCTCGCCAGCCCGAAGCCCTTGAGAACGGCCATGTCGACGTGCCGCCGGAGCCGCCACCAGCGGATGGCGGTGCCGATGGCGTGCGGCAGCCCCATCATCGCCACGGCGACCGGGGCGGGGAACCGGAGCATCAGCACCGGCGTGACCAGACTGCCGATTCCGAAACCGGTGACGGACGCCACGGCGCCGGCAACGACCGCGACGAGGAACACTGACAGCTCGTACATCATCGCCGCCCGTCCGCCCGTCCGTCCGTCTGCCCCTCTGTCCGTCCGCCCGTCTGCCCGTTCTGCGCGAGTTCCTCCGCGACGGCCGCGATCGTATGCGGTGCGCTCCCCTCCGCCCGGTTGTTCACCACCAGGTAGGCCGGAATCGCCAGCCGCGTCGCCGTCCGCGCCAGCCGCACCAGGTCCCCCCGCAACTCGGGGTTCGGGTCCCTGATCCGGTCATAGGGCGCGAAGGCCTTCACCGCGTCCTCGTATGCCCGCCCCGGGCGGAGCAGGGCGCGCGACACGATGAAGTCGGCGGTGATGCAGTCGGGGAGGTCGAGCTGGGCGCCGATGGGTGGCATCCGGGTCCAGGAGTTGAAGAGGTGCGCCACGTTGTGCTCGCGGAGCACCGCAAAATAGGCGGGGGTCAGGAACTCGGGGTTTCGCACCTCCACCGCATATCTCGCCTCCCTCGGCAGGACCGCCAGGAACTCGTCGAGCCGCTGGGCGAACTCGTCCGCCGCCCGCGGCCCCCACCCGGCGATCGTCTGAAACTCGAAGACGAAGGGCCCCATGTGCTCGCGGAAGTGCCGCCGGTACGGCTCGTACACCTCCGAGTAGAAGAGGTTGGGGTTGAGGAAGTCGGGGTTGCCCCGGCCGGCGTACCCCGCCGGTTCGCGCTTGCCGCTGAAGGTGTGGACCGTCAGCCGGTCCCACACCTTGCTGACGCAGGGGAACCCGTCCGGCAGCACCTTCGCCCAGCTCTCCAGCGTCTTCGGCTTCGGCGGTCCGTAGAAGCTCGAGTCGATCCCCACCGTGCCGAACAGCGGAAACCGGGCGTACTCTGCCAGCATCTTCGCCGAGGCGCCCTGCTCGGGATAGGCCTTCGAGTAGACCAGCCCATGCCAGCCGGGGTAGGTCCAGGTGGAGGTCCCGAACCGCACCAGCGGCGAGATGCGGGAGCGCCACTCTGCCAGCTGCTCTCTCGGCGGCAGGGGGAACGCAACGGCGGGACCGCCCGTCTGCCCGTCTGCCCGTCCGTCCGTCCCGAACTCCAGCTGCTCACTCACCTTGGCACGACCTTGTGGACCTTGCCGTCCGCCGTCACGACGTACAGCTCGCCCGCCGCATCTTCGCCGAAGCTGGTGACCTGGCCGCCCGGCGCGAGTTCGGGCCACTCCTTGAGTTCGGCCGGGCGTCCCTGCACCAGCTTGAAGCTCCGGACCCAGGCCCGGCAGTAGTCGGCGTAGAAGTAGGTGCCGACCAGGTCGGGGAGCGCGGCGCCGCGGTAGACGAAACCGCCCGTCACCGAGCACCCATCGGCGTGCCCGTATTCCAGCAATGGCAGGGTGAGTCCCGACCGGCTGCAGCCGGTGGCGGGCCGGTAGCATTGGGTGCCTTCCATGACCGGCCAGCCGAAGTTGGTCCCTCGGCCGTAGTCGAAGACGGCGGGGCGGACGTTCACCTCCTCGAGCTGGCTCTGTCCCACGTCGGCCACGTAGAGATCGCCGAGGGCGCGGTCGAAGCTGAACCGCCATGGGTTGCGAAGCCCGAGGCTCCAGAGCTCCCAGCGGGAGTCGGTCCGGCCGTAGAAGGGATTGCTGGGCGGGATGGTCGCCGCCCCCTGCGCGTCGATGCTGTAGCGGAGCAGCTTGCCGAACAACTGCTGCCGGTTCTGGGCCCGGTTGTCAGGGTCGCCGGAGCCGCCGCCGTCGCCGAGCCCGACGTAGAGAAAGCCGAGCGGGTTGAACGTGACATGGCCGCCGTTGTGGTTGGGGTACGGCTGGTCGAGTTCCAGGAAGACCCGCTCGCTGGCCGGATCGGCCACGTCGGGGTTGGCCGACACCTTCATCGTCGCGACCCGGGTGTCGCCGTCGGCGTTGGTGTAGCTCACCACGAAGACGCCGTTGGTGGCGTACGATGGGTGGAAGGCGAAGCCGAGCAACCCCTGCTCGCCGCCGGTGGAGACCTTGCTGCGGATGTCGAGGAACGGGGTCGCGAGGAGCGATCCGTTCTTCACGATCCGCACCACCCCCCGCTTCTCGACGACGAACAGGCGCCCCGGCTCGGTGGGCGGCGTGGTGGCCAGCACCGGGAACTGCAGCCCGCTCGCCACCAGCTCCAGCCCGACGCCGCTGCTCGCCGGCGGTGGGCCCGCCTGGTCCTCGCCGCCGCAGGCGCTCGCGATGAGCAGTGGCGCCAGGGCGGCGAGAAGCGGCCCGCGGAGCATGCCTCAGGGACGCCCGGGCGGGGGCCGAAGGGCACGCACCGGGAACGGCGGCGGGGCCACCCGGGGCGTCGGCGACTCGCTCAGCAGGCGCAGCGCCTCCCGCACCCCGCGCTCGAGCTGCGGGTCGCGGCCCGCCGCGACCGACTTCGCGTCGAGCAGCACCTCGATGTCCGGCGGCACGCCCTCGTTCTCGGCGACCCAGTTCCCCTTGAGGTCGAAGATCGCGCTGCATGGCGAGGTGATCGCCCCGCCGTCCACCAGCGGGTAGGGCACGCACGACGCCACCAGGCCGCCCCAGGTACGGGCCCCGATCAGGGGGCCGACCTGGTACTCCCGGAAGGCCCAGGGGAAGAAGTCGCCTCCGGATCCGGCCATTTCGTTGACCAAGAGGACCTTGGGTCCGGGGATGCCGGCGATCGGCAGCCGCGTGGCGGCGCCGCCGGGCACGTCGTTGGTCACGCCGGCCACCAGCCGCCGGGTCATCAGGGTCACCCAGTAGTCGTCGAGGAGGCCGCCGCCGTTGAAGCGCTCGTCGATCACCGCCCCCTGCTTGTCCTGCTGGGCGAAGTAGTAGCGGTTGAAGGAGGTGTAGCCGCCGCCGCCGGTGTTGGGCACCCAGACGTACCCGAGCTTGCCGCCTGAGAGGGAGTCGACGATGCGGCGGTTGTCCTCGACCCAGGCACGGGTCCGGAGGTTCATCTCGCTCCGGAGCGGCACCACGGTGACCGTCCAGGAGCCGTCCGTCGAAGGCCGGTCGTTGATCCGGAGGATCGTCTGCCGGTCGGCGGTGCCGTCAAGCGCCCGGCCCGGCTCCTCGTTGGGCGACAGCTCGACGCCGTTCACCGCCAGGAGGTAGTCGCCGCGTCTCACCCGGAGGCCGGGCTGGTCGAGCGGGGCACGGAGGTCCGGATTCCAGCTCTCCCCGGTGTAGATCCTCGTGATCCGCCAGCGGCCGTTCTCCACCCGGAGGTCGGCGCCGAGGGCCCCGATCCGGGTGGTGTCCAGGGCGGGGAGATCGCCGCCGAAGACGAAGCTGTGGCCCACCGATAGTTCACCGCCGATCTGGTCGATCAGGTAGTTGAGGTCCTCGCGGTGCCGGATGAAGGGAACCAGCGGCAGGTAGCGCCGCTTGACCGCCTCCCAGTCGGCGCCGTGGAGGTTCGGGGCGTAGAAGAAGTCGCGCTCGATCCGCCACGCCTCCGCCACGATCTGGGGCCACTCCGCCGCCGGGTCGAGCTGCGCCATCAGCGAGACCCGAAGGGGCCCGTCACCGGGCTTGGGCGGAGCGTCGGTCCCGACCACGGACCACTGCTGGCCCGAGCGGTAGAGCAGCTTCTTGCCGTCGGCCGACAGCGCGAACTGGAGGGCGCCCGTGACGAAGACGTCGGCCTTCCGCTTGGCGACGTCGTAGCGGTGAAGGACCGGGGGCCCGTTGGGCTGGGCCTCCCGGACGAAGAGGACGCCCGAGCCCGCGGCAGCCGCGCCGTTGTAGTCGCGCACCGGCAGGTTCAGCGGCAGGATCCGCCGGGCGATCCCGTCGAAATCGATCGTCACCCGCACCGAGTCGGTGGATGGCTTGGCGGGGGGGGTGGCCGGCGTGGCGGGCTCCTCGTCGCTTTCAGGTGCGAACGGCGTCGAGTCGGTGGCGCGAAGCAGCGTCAGGTAGACGCCGCGGGTCACCGGGCGGTTGATGCTGCTGACGTTGGCCCAACCGGTGGCGAGGCCGGCGTCGGTGCTGGCCAGGAAGTAGAGCCACTTGCCGTTCCGGTCCCAGCTGGGACTCATGACGTCGGCCATCGGGTCGGTCACCGCGCGCGGCTGGCCGCCTGCCACCGGCCAGACCATGATCCGGCGGAACTGGTTCTCGAACAGCTTGGCATACGCCAGCCACTTCGAATCGGGCGACCAGACCGGCGCCATCGCCTCGCGGTTCCAGAGGCTGCCGTCGCGGTCCACCAGGGTCAGCTTCCCGGTGGCCACCTCGAGGACCCGGAGCCCCGCCCGGTCGTCCAGGAAGGCGATGCGGGTGCCGTCGGGCGACCAGGCGGGTGCGTAGGCGAACTTCGCCTCGCCGAGTGGGATCTCGCGGGAGGGGCCGATCCCGTCCTGCGGTCCGATCCGGAGGACGTACCCGTTGCCGTCATCCGAGAACCAGGCGACCTCCTTGCCGTCGGGGGACCACAGGGGGGCCCGGTCGGCGCGGCCGGAAGACCGGGTCAGGTTCCTGGCGTCGCCCTTGTCCACCGGCACCGTGAAGACCTCGCCGCGCGCTTCGAAGAGTGCTCGCTTGCCGGTGGGCGACAGCGCTGCCCGGGCAATCGAGCGGGAGACGTCGGTCCACTTCGGGTCGGCCCAGGGGAAATCGCCCCGGACGGTGACGGCGAGCCGCCTGGCGGCGCCGGTGGCGGGGTCGAGGAGGTGGAGGTAGCCGTCCTGCTCGATGGCGAGCATGCCCGGGCCCGCCGCCAGTTCCTTCACGTCGGCGTCGGCGAACTTCGTCACCTGCCTGAGGGCCCGGGTGCCGGTGTCGTACCCCCAGACGTTGGTGGCGTGGTCGCGGTCCGAGAGGAAGTAGATGGTCGTGCCGACCCAGACGGGGCGGGTGTCGGTGGTGCGCTCGTTCGGGAGCCGCACTTCGTCGAGCGAACCGAGGTCGAGGATCGTCAGGGCGGTGTTCTGGCCGCCGCGGTAGTTGCGCCACTCGACGTCCCAGCGGCTGGCGCGGTCCACCACGATGCGCCGGCCGTCGGGCGAGTAGCTGCCGCGGGCCGCCATCGGGGCCGGCAGCAGCTTCGGCACGCCGCCCTTCGGGCTCACCGTCCAGAGCCGCGCGTAGGGAGTCGGGGCCGTCTCCCGCTCCGAGGCCAGCAGCACCATCGCCCCGTCCGGCGTCCAGCCGCGGGCCTCATCGCTGGCCGGGTGCCAGGTCAGCCGCACCGGCTCCCCCCCCTCGGCGGGGAGCACGTAGACCTCGTTGTTGCCCGAGCGGTTGGAGGTGTAGGCGATCCACCGCCCGTCCGGCGAGAAGTGCGGGTCGGCTTCCACCGCCGGGGTGCTGGTGAGGCGCCTGGCCTCGCCGCCCTCTCGGCCCACGACCCAGAGGTCGCCGCCGTAGGCGAACGCCACCTGCGTAGCACTGACGGTCGGCTGGCGGAGCAGACGCGTGCCCTGCGCCGAGACGGGGACAACCGGAAGAGCGAGGAGGATCAGGACGAGCGAGGTGGTCCGCATGGGGGCTCCTGTGTAGGCAGGGAATCTACAGCGAAGCGCCCGGGTTGCCCCGGGCGCCTGAGTGTGCCGAGCATGCCGCCCTGCCGTCCTGCCGACCTGCCCCCCCTAGAAGAGGAACGCTGCGGTGAGCCCGGCCCAGTTGGCGTCGCCGAAGAGGCCCTTGTAACGGAGGGCGACATCCAGCTTCCAGATGTTGATGCCGGCCATGGGGATCACGTCGAACTCGTCCACCTCGGTGTGATAGCTCCCCAAAGCGCCGACGTTGAAGGGGCCGATGCCCAGCCGGGGTCCGGCGGCGAAGCCCCAGAGGTTGAGGTCGTCGTCAAAGGCCTCGAGGTCGGTCAGGTCGTCAACGATCGAGAACCCGTTGTAGGCGGCCTCGAACATCAGGCTGCCGAACGGCAGGCCCTTGATGTACTGCGCACCCAGCGTCCATCCGGCGCCGAAGTACTCGCCGAACGAGCCGGCGGCGACGTTGAGCCCGACGACCGGCCCGAAGCCGGTCTGGGCGGCGGCCGGGGCGGCTGCCAGCGCCGTCAGGGCGAGGAGGGGGAGGAACGAGCGGCGCATCAGGTGGCTCCTTGGGTTGGAGGAAGGGTACGGACGTGGACATCCCGCTGGGGGAAGGGAATCTCGATTTTGGCCGCCCGGAGGGCTTCGTAGACCGCCACCCGGACCTCGCTCCGGACCACCGGGAAGTCATCGGCCTCGGTCCAGAACCGAAGCAGGAAGTCGAGGGAACTCTCCCCGAACCCCTGGAGGAGGCACAGGGGTGCGGGATGGGGCCGGACCCGGGCGTGGCCTGCCGCCACTTCGGCGAGCAAGCTGATGACGGCGCCGGGATCGGTTCCGTAGGCGACGCCCACCGGGATCTCCAGTCGGCGGGTCCGGTCGCTCCGGGTCCAGTTGATGAGTTCGTTGGAGATCAGCTGGCCGTTGGGCACGATGACGTCGGCGCCGTCGAAGGTCCGGATCACGCTCGCCCGGATGCCGATGCTCCGGACCTCGCCCTGGAGTTCCCCGAGCTGGACCACGTCGCCGATGGCGAGCGGGCGCTCGAACGCGAGGATCAGTCCCGAGATGAAGTTGTTGACGATGGTCTGGAGCCCGAAGCCGATGCCGACCGAGAGGGCGCCGCCGATGATCGCCAGCTGGCCGACGTTGACGCCGACCGCGGCCAGCGCCAGGAAGAAGGCGATGGCGGTCAGGGTGTAGCGGACGATCGAGGCGATCGTGACCGGGACGCCCCGTGGCAGGTCGAGCCGGTCGAGGATGTCGGCTTCGAGGACGATCGCGATCCAGCGGCCCAGCAGGGCGCCGATCCAGATCGTCAGGAAGAAGAGCAGGATCCCGGCCAGCGAGACCGTCGCGGCGCCCAGCGACCATTTCGCGCCCAGGATGCCGGCGACGAGGGCCCGGGTCGGGTCCCAGAGGTAGAAGAGGTAGAGGACGAACCACAGCCAGGTGGCAAATGCGGCGACGTGGACCACCTGCGTCACCCGCCGGGCGATGGCCGGTCCGTGCCGCTCGACGAACTTGAGGTCGTCCGCCGTGACGCGCACCCCGACCGACACCACTCCGTCGGCGACCTGGGCGGCGGCGTAGAGGAGGAAGCCGAGGTAGGGCAGGGAGGCCACCCCCGAGGTGACCACCAGGGCGAGGGTCACGTTGCCGACCAGGTTGGCGATGATCGCGATGCCCAGCAGCACCACCGCCGCCACGCCGCCCCGGAACAGCCACCGGGGGGTGGGGCGCCTTCGGGTGACCTCGTCAAAGGCCTGGTACCGGCGGATCGCCACCAGGGTGAGGGCCATCCCCAGGATCGCCACCAACAGGCTGCCGACCCTGTGCCAGGGGGTCGAGTGGAGCAGCACCGTGACCACCCGGTCGATCACGAACAGGCTGCTGCCCCGACGTGCCAGCCGCTGCAGGTCTGGCGGGATCAGGGACGGGGTCACCCGGATCAGCGGGATCGCGGCCGCCAGCATGACCAGGTCGTAGACGGCGCTGGCAGCCCGCGGGTACAGGATCCCCGTGGCCAGCAGGGCGAAGAGCAGGGTGGAGGCCAGGGGATGCTGGAGCAGCCAGCGCTCGTCGCGGGAAAGCTGCTTCGCCGGCTCCCCGTCCGGCCACCCGGAACTCCGGCGCAGCCACAGGATGGCGAAGAGGAGCAACGCCGTCCCCAGGAGGTGGAGGACCACGCCGCCCTGCTCCGCCTCGAGGAAGGCCCGCAGGCCGCTCATCGCCATCCCCCACCGGCTACGGATGGTCTCGCCGAGTCCGGGCAGTTCCCCGCTGGCCACCTGCGCCGCGAGCGACGGGGCATCGGTCCGGAACAGCTGGCGCCGCTCCTGCTCGATCGCCGCGTCCACGGCCGACCGACCTTCGTCGATCACCAGGCGGGCCTGGGTCAGGGTCAGTTCCACCTCCACCAGTTCCCGCAGCCGCGCCAGCACGGCCTGGTCCTCGCCGTCGAGCAGGCGGACCACCTGTTCCGCCTGGTCGATGACTTCTGCGGGGGCCGACTCGGTACGGGCCCGCTGGGCGGTCCGCCGCCAGAGCGCACGAGCGGACTCGAGTTCCTGGCGCGCCGAGTCGAGCGCCGCGGTCCGGTCGCGGAACGTCCGGGTCCACCCGTCCACCCGGGCTGCCCAGCGATCCCACTCCGCCACCAGGTCGTTCAGGGCCCGGCGGGTCATCTGCGACGTCGGCAGGCTCAGCTGGCTTTCCGCCAGGGCATTGACCGAGTCGAGCACCTGGCCGGCGGACCGCTCGACCGCCCGGACCGCCTGCATCGGCCGGATCAGCGCCTGGATTTCGCTCAGCCGGGCGAAAGCCGAGCTGGCCCGGAGCGGGATGTCGATCGGCGCGATCGTGGTGGGTGCCTCCGCCACGGGCGCGGCCTTCGGGAAGCTGTCTGGGGCGGGGCGGAGCCGGTCGAGCAGCTGGTTCTGCGCGGCGGCGGGAGCGGTCGCCGCGAGAGCCAGTGCCAGCACTAGGCGGGGAATCCTGAGCATGGTGAAAGGTAGTGGCGGCAGGACGGCAGGACGGCAGGGCGGGCAGGG
>DASWBQ010000373.1:0-18046 GCA_036390535.1 Gemmatimonadales bacterium
GTGCGGCTGCTGGAGGGGGCCGAGGCGGCGACCAGTTTCGCGACGGGGATGGCGGCGGTGAGCAATACCCTCTTCGCCCTGCTCGACCCCGGCCAGCGGGTGGTCTCGATCCGGGACACCTACGGCGGCACCTCGAAGGTCTTCACCGACTTCCTGCCGCGGCAGCGAGTGACCGCGACCCTCTGCCCCACGGGCGACCACGAGGCACTCGAGCGGGAGATCGCCATGGGGTGCGCGATCGTCTACGTCGAGTCGCCCACCAACCCGACCATCCGGGTCCACGACATTGCCCGGCTGGCGCACGCCGCGCATCAGGCCGGGGCGCTGCTCGTAGTCGACAATACCTGCGCGACACCGATCAACACCCAGCCGCTGGCGTTGGGGGCGGATCTCGTTCTCCACAGCGCCACCAAGTTCCTCGGCGGCCACGAGGACGCGATGGGCGGCGTGGTGTGCGGCCCCAGCGCGCTGATCCAGCGGGTCTACCACTACCGGGAGATCACCGGCGCGTCCCTGGCGCCGCTTCACGCCTGGCTCCTGGTGCGCGGGCTCAAGACGCTGGCGCTCCGGGTGCGGCAGCAGAACCAGAGCGCGCTCACGGTGGCGCAGTTCCTGTCGACCCACCCGGCCGTAGCCTCGGTGGGGTATCCCGGGCTGCCGGACGACCCGGGCCACGAGATCGCCTCCCGGCAGATGGAGGGCTACGGCGGGATGCTCTGCTTCTCGCTCAAGGGCGGCTGGGCGGCGGTCAAGCAGGTGCTGCCGAGGCTCCGGTACGCTCACTGCGCCGCGAGCCTGGGCGGGGTCCAGACCTTTGCCGGCCCTCCGGCCACGACGAGCCACGTCGAGTGCACCGCGGAGGAGCGGGCCGCGCTGGGCATTCCCGAGGGGTTGATCCGCTACTCGGTCGGGATTGAGGATACCGTGGACCTGATCGAGGACCTGGCCGAAGCGCTGGGGGGCTGACGGGCGGTCAATCCGACACGCCGCCCGTGTCGAGCCGGGACGGCCCGGCGGCCGACCGCTCCACCAACTCCTTGGCAGGCCATCGGATACACCGCCCGAGGGGGACGGCACGTGGGGTGCGTTGCCCGGAGCATCGGCCCACCCATGGAGGTTCGTGGTGAAACGCTTTCTCCTCCTGATCGCCCTTGCGGCGGCAACCGGGTGCGCCGAGTCGACGGCGCCTCCTTCCCCGCTGTACGCGAGCTACTCCCTCTCCTCGGTGGACGGGAAGCTGCTCCCCGTTCCCATCACGGACGATGGCGCGATGCTGGTTGCCAACACGCTGGCCTTCGACGACCACGGCCGTCCGCGCGCGGGCACCACCGTGGACGGGCTGGTGCGCTACATCCTCGATGTACGGCGCCCGGATCAGTCGCTCGAACACTCGGAGATTGCGTTGAATTATCAGGTCCGTGGCGACGAGTTGCGGATCGACCTCTGCCCGCCGCTCGCACTGTGCATCGCCGAGACGATCCTGGTCGGCACCATCACCGGGCGGACCGACCCGCTGATCCTGAGGCACTATCTCGGCGGGCGGGAACAATCGGAGTACCGGTACTTCCCCGTGCTGCCGGAATGACGGAGGGCCGGCAGAACGGGAGGGGGCGGGAGGGGGCGGCCGAGTCGGCCGCCCCTACTTCAACAGGCGATCGAGAGCGGCGCGGTCGTACCAGCGACCGTTCGCCATCACGCCGCGGATGGCACGAGTGGCGCGGATGTCCTCGAGGGGGTTGGTGTCGAGGAGGAGCAGGTCCGCCGCCTGCCCGGGCGCGATCGTGCCCATGCTGTCCGAGAGGCCCATCACCCGGGCCGGGTTGATGGTCGCCGCCGCGAGGACCTCGCGCGGCGTGAGTCCGGCGTCGGCCAGCATTTCCAGCTCGTCGTGGAGCGCGAATCCAGGTACCAGGGTGATCACCCCGAGATCGGTTCCCGCGAGGAGGGTGACGCCCAGGTCCGCGAACCGCCGGACACTCCGACGGGCCTCCTGCTCCACGGCACCCCAATCGTCCGGTTGACTGGCTCCCTCGAGAGCCAGCCCTGCCCGCCATTCCTGCCGCAGCGTCGGCGACACGAAACGGAGCCGCGGATCGGAGGCCCCGGTGCTGTCGTCGATCATCCGCCGCTTGGCGGAGTCGGGGATGAAGCGGACCCGGCCCGAGACCAGGGTGGGATTCCAGGCGGTGCCGTTCCGGGCCAGCCGCTGGATGAGCGCTCGCTGGGCGCTGTCGGGCATGGTGCTCAGTGCCGGTGCGAGCCGGGCATTCCGGATGGCGATGAGGGAGTGCTCGAAGCTGGCGAACCCCGAGTCCGAGACGATGCCCAGGAACTCGGCCGGCGGCCCGTGGCCCGCCACGGGGAGCCCGGCCTCGCGGGCGGCGCGGGCGAACGGGAAATACGCCGCCGGGGAGGGGAAGTTCCGGATCTTGATGAAGTCGGCCCCGAGCCGCCTGAGCGAGTCCACGATGCGGGGACCGTCGGGGGCGCTGTCGATGGCGAAGCGGTTCCGGAGTTCCGTGAGCAGCGCCGGCTGGTTGAGCGGCTCGACGCGGCCGATGACGGCGTTCAGCCACCGGGCGCTCTCCACGATCCTGCCGGGGGCCTTGATCCGGGGACCGACCAGGGAGCCGGCGGCGACGCTGTCGCGCCACGCCATGACCGTCGGTCCGCTGCCACCCATGTCGCGGACCGCGGTGACCCCGTTGGCGAGCAGGACCGGCAGGGCCTCGCGCCCCGCCATCGAGAGGTGGACGTGCATGTCCCAGAGGCCCGGGATCAGGTACTTCCCCTGGCCATCGATCCGGCGGGCGCCAGCGGGAACGGCCTGACCCGCACCGACGGCGGTGACGCGATTGCCGGTGACTACCACGGTGGTGGCCGGACGCACCTGTCCGGCGGCCACGTCCACGACCCGCACGTCGGTGAACGCGACCGGCTGCTGGGCCTCCGCGGCCGGCGCCAGGACGGCCAGGACGAACAGCGCGCGTGTCATCACAGCGCCTTGAATTCGAGTTCGACCTTCACCATATCGCCGTCTCCCTTGCCGCCGCGGATCTGCTTCGGCACCGCGAGCAGGGTGCGCCTGCTCCTGGTGTCCTTCCAGACGCTGGTTTCCCAGGACCGGCCGTCGACGGTGGCGCGCACCGGAGTCCGTCCCCAGCCGTGGGTCACGGGCGGCGCGAAGCGTTCGGGGACGGCGACGAAGTGCCACCCTCCCGGGCCCGAGTGGCGAAACAACCTGCCGGTGAACCGGCCGCCGAGGCGATTGGGCGAAGGCATGGGACAAGTCTAACCTGCTGGAGAACGACGAAGGGCGGCCGGACGGGCCGCCCTTGCCTGCAGCGCGGTCGACTCAGCGGGCGGGGTCGGCGGTCACCCGGAGATAGGGCTTCCTGGCAACGAGGTCCGGGAACCGCTTCCGGGCATCCTCGTCGGAGACGCTGAGCGCGACGATGACGTCCTCCCCGGGCTGCCAGTCTGCCGGGGTGGCCACCTCATACTTGGCGCTCCGCTGAAGCGAGTCGATGGAGCGGAGCAACTCGTCGAAGTTGCGGCCGGTGCTGGCCGGGTAGGTCAGCGTCAGCTTGACCTTGTGGTCCGGCCCGACGACGAAGACGGACCGGACGGTGGCGGTCTCGCTGGCGTTGGGATGGATCATGTCGTACAGCGTGGCGACCGCCCGGTCGGGATCGGCGATCATCGGGAAATTGACCACGTTGCCGGTGACATCGGTGATGTCCTTCTCCCAGACGTGGTGTGATGCGACCGGATCCACGCTCAAGCCGATCACCTTGACGCCGCGCCGGTCGAATTCCGGCTTGAGGGCCGCCACCCGGCCGAGCTCGGTGGTGCAGACCGGGGTGAAGTCCTTCGGGTGAGAAAAGAGCACGGCCCAGTTGCCGCCCTTCCATTCGTGGAACCGGACCGTGCCCTGGGTGGTTTCGGCGGTGAAGTCGGGCGCCACGTCACCCAGCCTGATCGTCATCTTGCACCTCCTCGAATTGTGGGACCATTTCGGTATGGAAACGTAGCCGGGCTCCGCAGTCCCTACGGGACCGGCTTGAGCACGAGGTCCTGCCAGTCGAAACTGAAGTCCACGGCCGGCGAAATGGGAGTCATCCGGGCCTGGTCCACCTTCCCGTCGTGGGTCAGCGCGAAGGTGACGTAGGCGTCGGCGCGAAGTTCCCGGTCCCGCCAACGGACCACGAAGCTGTCGTGCTGCCAGTGCTCAAGGTCGCCGACCAGCGACGGGCTCTTCGTGAACCGCATCACCAGCCGGCCGCCTTCCAGGGCCAGGACGACGTCACCGTACCAGGCATCGCGGTAGGTGCCGGCGTACCGAGCCAGCGCCAGCGATGGCCGGGAGGTCGAGTCGCGGGCCGCGCGGGCCCCCTGCTCGAGCCGGGCCAGTTCCGCCTCCTGCTGCCGGGCCAGCCCGGCGTAGAGGCCGACGTAATCCGGCACCGGGGTGACGCCGAGGTAGTGGTCGAGCACCCGGTAGACGATCGACTCGAAGGCAGCCCCGGACTCCTGGTTGGTGAGAACCACCACGCCGAGCCGGCGGGACGGGATCATCGCGACCTTGGACAGGTAGCCCGGGAGACCGCCGGTGTGCTGGAGCAGCTTGAGTCCGCGATAGTCCCGGACGCCGAGGCCGAGGGCGTAGCCGCTGAACTCGGGATGGAGGTGCTCGAAGCCTGGGATGGCGGGACCGATCGGCGTCGGCGTCACGTCGCGCCAGATCTGGAGCGCACTCCCCGCTGAGTACAGGCGGCCGCCGGCGACCTTGCCCGAGTCCAGCTGGACGATGACCCACTTCGCCATGTCCTCCGCGTTGGAGACGATGCCGCCCGCCGGGTTGGTGTTGTCGCTGACGAACGGCGCGACCGGGCGCACGGCGCCGTTCACCGGGGCGTGCGGGGTGGCGACGTTGGCGCCTTCGCCGGCGGCCGAGTGCCGCGGGGCGGTGTGGGCCATGCCGACCCGCTCGAGGATCCGGGTGCGGACGAAGTCCTCCCATGACATCCCGGAGACCGCCTGAATCAGTTCCCCGGCGATCAGGTAGAGGACGTTGTCGTAGGCGTAGGCGCTCCGGAACGAGGTGGCGAGCGGAATGAACCGCAGCCGCTCGGCGATCTCCCGGCGAGTGTAGGTGGAGGGCGGCCACCAGAGGAGGTCACCGGCGCCGAGGCCCAGGCCGCTCCGGTGCACGAGGAGGTCGCGGACGGTGAGCTCCCGGGTGACGAAGGGGTCCGAGAGCGCAAACCAGGGGAGGTAGCGGATCACCGGGGCGTCCCACTCGACCTTGCCCTCCTCCACCAGGAGGGCGATGGCGGTGGCGGTGACGACCTTCGAGTTGGAGGCGATCCCGAAGCCGGTGCGGGCATCGACCGGGGCAGGCTTCCCGAGCTCCTTCACTCCGTAGCCCTTGGCGAGGACGACTTGCCCGTCCTTGACGATCGCCACCGACAGCCCCGGCACCTGGAAAGTCGACATCACCTGGGCGACATAGGCGTCGAAGCCGGGAGGCGGAGCCGGCCGCTGGGCGTGGAGGGGGTACCCCCCGGCCAGGGTGGCGACAAGGCAGAGTGTCTGGCGATTCATCAGGGGCTCCGAAGCGACGTGGTGAAGGCGCTGGACCGGCGGCTGCTCACTCCTGGACCTCATGCCCCGCCCGGCTGAGGACAGCCAGGGCATCCGCGAGCTGCGGCTCGCGGACCAGCAGCCAGTCGGTGTCGAAGGTCGACAGCATGAAGACGGGAATGCCGGCATCCGCCAGCGGGACCGCCAGCCCCGCCAGCACCCCGGTGAGGCTGAAGTGCAGGGGGCCCTCGACCTCGAGGGCGCACCAGCCCCGCTCGGCCCGCACCCCGTCCGGCACGCCTGCCTCGTCACAGACGACCGAGAGCTCGCCCGGGGTGCGGGTGACCGAGACGAACGGCCCCGCGGCCCAATCGGGGACCGCGGCGCCGGGAGCGAGTCGGCAGATCGCCAGGGTGCCCGTCCGGACGCGGAGACGCTGGCTCATCGCGCCGGCCGGGGAAGGATCGACAGGGTGACGGACGACGGATGCTGCGCGTCGTGCCAGATGGTGTTGTTTGCCGGTATGGCACGTCGGTTCTGCCCGAGCGGCTCGCCGGTGTTGGGGTTCAGGTCGAAGCGAGGGAAGTTGCTGCTGGAGATGTCGACCCGGATCCGGTGGCCCTTCTTGAAGACGTTGGCCGTGGGGAAGGGCCGGATGGTAAGCTCGTAGACCTGCCCGGGCGTCATCAGCTCGCGGGTGGTCCGCCCGCCACGATAGCTGGCACGGATGAGGGCATCGGAGATGTTCATGTCGAAGCCGCCGGGGAAGTCTTCGCTGGGCGGGTAGACGTCTACCAGCTTGGCGGTGAAGTCGGTATCGACGGCATCGGACGAGGCCCAGATCTTCACCTCGACGGGGCCCACCACCGTGACGTCCTCCCCGAGCGGCTCGGTCTGGAAGACCACCACGTCGGCGCGGGAACGGAGCGGCAGGAACGGCGCGCGGCTGCCGAAGAAGTCGGGCCGCTCGCGCTGGTCCCAGGCGCCGTCGTTGAGGCGTGCCGAGGTGTTGCCACCGATGGTAGGGACCGGGCGGGCGGGGTCGTAGGTGTAGGTAGTGCTGGCGCCGGTGACGAGCGGGGCGGACCGCCGGAGAGTGCCGTCGCCGTGGAAGTAGAAGGGTGTCGGCACGGTGCCGGGCACCGGCCAGGCCTCGGCGTCCATCCAGTAGCCGCCGTGCCGCAGCCGCCCGCTGGCGTCCTTCCGGCCGTCGCCGGTTCCCATGACGAAGAGGCGCACCGGTCGGTCCCCGGTGAAGCCCGCCGCCCCCTGCTTGAAGACCCGGTCGAACCAGCGGAGATGGAAGGCGGTGGCGAAGTCGGCGATCGCCGCGTCCGGCCCGAAGTCCACCTCCCCGGCGTAGGTCCGCCCGTTGGCGCTGTGGGTCCAGGGGCCGACCAGCAACCGCACCGGCGACCGCTTCAGCCGCGACAGATTGACGTAGTTCTCGACGGTGCCGCGGAGGAAGATGTCATACCACCCGCCGATGTGGAGCATCGGGACGTCGGCGGTCCGGGCATACCAGTCCTTCCAATTGAGCCCGATGCCCTTCCAGAGGGCGGTGTAGTCGGCGGTGGTGAGTTCCTCGAGGAAGTAGCTCTCGAAGTTCGGGGCCACCGCCAGCGGACTCAGCCCCTTTCGGAGCGGGGTGACGGTGTACCAGTCGGTCACCTTCTCGCGCTCGAACAGCGCCACCACCGCGGGGTCGGTAGCGTCGGCGGGAATCTGCCGCCACGCCCAGGTCAGCTCCCGGCCCAGTTCGAAGGCGCCGCCGTGGCGGACGGCGTGATCCCAGGCGTCGGCCATCCCGCCCTGGTTGAGGACCATGGTGGCGAGGTGCGGCGGGTTGAGCTTGGCGGCGTCGGCCTGGGCATGGGCCGCGTACGAGGTGCCCCACATCCCGACCCGGCCGTCCGACCAGGGCTGTGCGGCGAGCCACTCGATGGAGTCGTAGCCGTCGCGGGAGTCGTCGCTGGCGTATTTGGTGAACGTGCCTCCGGAGCGGTACCGGCCCCGGGCGTCCTGGAGGGCGACGACGTAGCCGTTCCGGGCGAAGTAGGTCGCCTGGGCGGCGAGGGCGTCGTTGCCCTTGTCGTAGGGTGTGCGGAGGAAGAGGACCGGGCGCCGTCCGGGCTCCGCGACTCCACCCCGGGCCGGCCGGTAGATGTCGGTGGCGAGGCGGATGCCGTCGCGCGCCGGGATCATCACGTTCCGCTCGACCGCCACGTCCTGGGCGGCGGCCGGTGAGGCGGCGCCGATGGCAATGAGGAGGGCAACGGCCCGCCGGGTCCAGCCGAGCATGAGGGGCTCCGATGTGCGTCGCGGGGACGGGTGGTAGAATACGGGTACCCAACCCTCTCCTCAATCCGGCCCCATGATCCTGGCCCTCGCGGTCCTTGTCATTATCGCGGCCATCGCCCTGATGGTCCGCCGGGTGGATGTCCGCCTGGTGCTGCTCGGCTCGGGGCTCGCCCTGATGACGCTGGCGGGCAACCCGCTCGGCCTGGCCGACACCTTCACCCGCGGGATGGTGACAGGGATGGTGGCCCCGATCTGCGCCGCGATGGGGTTCGCCGCGGTGATGAAGGCGACCGGCTGCGACCGCCACCTGGTGCAGCTGCTGCTGGCCCCGATCCGCCGGGTGCCGTGGCTGGTCCTCCCCGGAGGCATCCTCGCCGCCTATCTCGTGAACATGGCGGTGCCCAGCCAGGCCAGCACCGCGGCCGCCCTGGGGCCGATCCTGGTGCCGCTGCTGATCGCCAGCGGCTTTCCCGCGACGGTCGCGGGAGCGGCCCTGATCCTGGGGGCGTCGTTCGGGGGTGACCTCCTGAACCCCGGGGCGCAGGATATCCAGGCGGTGGCGGGTGTCACCCAGATCTCCGCGGCGGCACTGTCAACGCGGGTGATTCCCGCCGGCATCGCGGGGTCCCTGACGGCGGCGCTGGCGTTCATGGTGATCCACCGGCGCGCGGCAGGCACTCCCGACACGGCCCATCCGCTGGTGACGGTGGCCGCGCTCGAGGAGAACTTCCGGATCGACCTGCTCCGGGCGCTGATCCCGATCGTGCCGATCGCGATGCTGCTGGCCGGCTATCTGGGCATGCCGGGCATGGGCTGGCTGATACGCACCCCGGCCGGGCCGGAGTGGGCGGGCCTCAGCAATGCCCTCCCGGTGGTTCGGGCGATGCTGATCGGCGCCGGCCTGGCGGCGCTGGTGGCCTGGCGGGAGGTCTCCGCGGTGACCCGGTCTCTCTTCGACGGCATGGGCACCGCCTACGGCGGCATCATCTCTCTGACGATCACGGCGCAGTGCTTCGGTGCCGGCATCGGGGCGGTCGGCCTGGCGGAGGTGCTGCTGGAGCAGGCCCGGGCGAGCGACACCCTCGGGCTCCTGGCGGGCGGCTTCCCGTGGGCGCTGGCCACGCTGTCGGGCTCGGGGTCAGGACCGATCCTGGCCTTCGCGCAGACCTTCCTGGTGGGACTCGACGGCAGCGATGCCTCGGTGCGGCTGGGCGCGCTGGCCTGCCTGGGCGGCGCCTTCGGCCGCACCATGTCCCCGGTCTCCGCCGTGGTGGTCTATTCCGCCGGCCTGGTGGACGTGGCGCCGATGCAGCTGATCAAGCGGCTGCTGATGCCGCTGCTGCTCGGGGCGGCGGTGGCGATGGGAGTGGCCGTCCGTTAGAGAGAGAGAGAGAGAGAGTAGAGAGAGAGAGAGTAGAGAGTGGAAAGGAACCTTCGAAGATGACGCTCACCGGGGCACTCCCGTTCTTCCTCAAACGGTCGGAAGACGTGATCACGTCCGGCACGATCACGTCCACGGCTGAGACCGTGCACGGGCTGCTCCGGCTGGAGGGGGAGCAACTGGTGGTGCAGTGGCGGATCGCCCGGAGCACGGACCATGTCGGCAGCGAGATCCGCACCGACCGCGAGGTCTCGCCGGTGCATGAGGCGGTGATCCCGCTTGCCGCCCTTGGTGGCGGCCGGGTCCGCGCTTCGTGGTGGCCGTGGTCCGCAGGCCGGATCATCCTGACGGCCGCGGACCTGCGCGCCTTCGAGACAGTGGCCGGCGCGACCGGACTTCGCCTCGACCATCCCGCCGAGCTGGTGTTCCGGGTGCGACGGGCCGACCTCGAGGCGGCGCGGGAGTTCCTGGGCGAGCTGGACATGGCGCTTGCCGACCGGGCGCTGCGGGCGGCGCAGGAACCGCCACCACCCCTGCCGCCGGTCTCCTGAGCCAGCGCCTCTAGGCGAGGAAGTCCCGGATCAGCCGGTTCACCAGCTCCGGCCGCTGCTGCACGATCCAGTGGTCGGCATCGGGCACCCGCTCGACCCGGAGCCGCGCCACCCACTGGTCGAGGCCCTCGAGGTTCCCGGGGAGGAGGGCGGTGTCCTTCATCCCCCAGATCACCAGCGTCGGGGTGGCGAAGACGTACTCGGATGGGAGGGGCGCTCCCATGGCGCGATACCAGTTCAGTCCCCCGGTGATGGCCCCGGGCTGGGTCCACGCGGCGAGATAAGCGGCCCGGTCCTCGGCGGTCAGGTACCCCCTGGCGAGGCCGTCGGCGAGAACGATCCGCTCGAGCGCGGCGCAGCCGTTGGCGAGGAGCAGGGCTTCCGCCTGCGGAGTGCGGAAGGTCCCGATGTACCGGCTGGCCTCCTGCTGGGCGGGGTTGCCGGCGAGCTCGCGCCGGAAGACCGCCGGGTGCGGGGCGTTGATGATCACCAGCCGCTCGAGCCGCTCGGCGTGGGCCATGGCGAAGGCCCAGGCCACCACCCCGCCCCAGTCGTGGCCGACCAGGGTCACCTTCGCGATGCCGAGGTGATCGAGCAACGCGCGGACGTCCTCGACCAGGACCGGAAGGGCGTAGGCCGCGACCGGTTCCGGCTTGTCGGAGAGGTTGTAGCCCCTCTGATCCAGCGCGATGGCCCGGTGGTCGCGACCGAACTCGGCCAGTTGGTCCTTCCAGGCGTACCAGAATTCGGGAAAGCCGTGCAGGAAGAGGATCGGCGCGCCGGCGCCGGATTCGACGTAGTGGAGGCGCACGCCGTTGACCTCGGCGAAGCGCGAGGCGAACGGAGACGGGTTGCGCGGGTCCGGCGGGGCGGGCATCATGCCCGGAATATGCGCCCGATCCACCACCTCCGCTTCCGCCTCCCGATGCGCACCGCGCCCACCAGTCTCCTGCTCCTCGCGGTCGTAGCCGCCCCCAGTGCGGCCCAGGTGACCCCGGTCCCGCCGCCGGCCCCGCCGGCCGGCCCGATGGTGCTGCTGACCGACCGGGCCCTCGACGGCCGGGGCGGGGTGCTTTCGAATGCGCGGATCGGCGTCGCGCACGGGAAGATCACTTCGCTGGCGGCCGCCGAGGGTGGCGCAGTGATCGACCTGCGCGGCTACACCGTCTTGCCGGGGTGGATCGACACCCACGTCCACTTCGACTCCCACTGGGATCGGACCGGCCGGATCGCGACCGAGAAGGAGCCTCCGCTGGAGACGGCCATGGGCGTGGCAGGGGCCGCATGGGAGACGCTGATGGGCGGGTTCACCACGGTGCAGACGGTGGGTGACCCGATGGAAAAGCCGCTCCGGGACGCGATCCGCGACCGGGGCTTCCCGGGACCGCGGGTGTTCACCTCGCTGGCGTGGGTCGAGGCGGACTCGACCACGCCACCCGAGCAGCTCCGGGCCATGATCCGCGACCGGAAAGCGCAGGGCGCCGACCTGGTGAAGATCTTCGCGTCGAGCAGCCAGCGGGTGGGGGCGACTCCGACGCTGACGGAAGCACAGCTCCGCGTCCTCTGCGACGAGGCGAAGGCGCAGGGACTTCGCTCCATGGTGCATGCCTACCGATCGCAGGTGGGCGCCGCCGCGCGGGCCGGGTGCGGCCAGGTGGAGCACGCGACGTATGCCAGCCGCGCGGACATCGAGGCGGCCGCCCGCTCGGGCACGTACATCAGCCCGCAGGTGGGGCTGGTGGTGCAGAACTATCTCGAGAACAAGGCCCGATACCTCGGCGTGGGGAACTACACCGAGGAGGGAATGGCGATCATGGGCCGCGACCTGTATCTCGACTTCGAGGTGTGCCGCCTGGCGGTCTCAGTGACCGGAGCGAAGGTGGTGTTCTCCACCGACGCGACCGCCGGAGCCCACGGCCGGAACGCGGAGGAGTTCCTGGGCCGGGTCGAACACTGCGGCCAGACGCCGATGGCGGCGCTGGTATCGGCCAACGCGCTGGCGGCGGAATCGATGGGAATGGGCGACCGGATCGGCTCGCTGACCCCGGGCTACGAGGCGGACATCATCGCGCTGGACGGCGACCCGCTCACCGACCTGACCGCAGTGCGGCGGGTGGTGTTCGTGATGCGGGGAGGGGTGGTGTACAAGTGGGCGCCCACGAAGTGACGGTGAAAAGTGAAAAGTGAAGAGTGAAATGGAGCCTGTTTTCCCTCACGCCCTTTTCACTTGTCACTCTTCACGCTCTACTCGTCCAGCTCCTTCCACTTCATGGTCACCCGCCCCGCGTTCCGCTCGGCGTCGATGAACGACTCGCCGGGGCAGGGGTAGGCAGGATAGTCGGCCGGCTTGACGTTGTGCTTCGCCACCCGCTCCTCCACCGCGATCCGGAAGACGGTGGTTCGCTCGATGTCCGAGACCGGCATCGGTTCGTAGTCCACCCCTGCCTTCAGGTGGGGGGCGTACTTGGCCATCAGCCCCTCGAGGCCGACCTGCTTCACCGCGACCTCGTTGACGACCTCCAGGGTTCCGTAGCAGATCACGCTGGCGTACTCGGTGCTGAAGTCGAACGGCGTACCCGCGGGGAGGATCCGGCCGATCTCGGAGACCGAGAAGCACGCGCGGGCGGCACCGGCCTCGACCACGGCGCGGAGCTTGCCCACCGGCGCGGTATGAAACCAGATCGACTGGCCATCATACCAGAAGAGGTTGGTGTGGATCATGGGCTGGCCCTGGTGCGCTACCGCGAGCTGGCCGAAGGGTGCCCGCACCAGGAACCGCTCGATCCAGTCGGTGTCGGTGAGCTGACGGTCCTTGCGCCGGACCTGCCCGAGGGGGCGATCGATGTAGGAAGGCATGGCAGATAGTCTAGCATTATCCTACCGGCTATGCGCGTCCTGATCGCCTATCCCGACCATGAGGCCCTTTCGGCCTGGATCCGTGCCCGCCGTCCCGACCTCGAGCTCCGGGGCTGCCACCCGACCGCCGTCACCGCGCCCGACCTCGCCTGGGCCGAGACGATGGTGGGGTTCCGGCGTCCCCCGGTGCCGGGGTGGGGCGGCCTCCGCTGGATTCACTCGATCGGCGCCGGGGTCGACGCCTTCCTGTTCCGGACCGACCTGCCCGAGTCGGTGCTGGTGACCCGTTCCTCGGAGGACTTCGGCCCGCAGATCGGGGAGTACTGCGTGGCGCGGGCGCTGGCGGTGACCCAGCGGCTCGACGCCCTGGCCGCCTCGCAGCAGGCCGGGCGCTGGCAGCCGATCGTGCCGAGGGCGCTGGCGGGCACCCGGGCGGTGATCGCGGGCACCGGGATGGTGGGCCAGGGAATCGCGCACCGTTTCGCGGCGCTTGGGGCCATCGTCGACGGCCTGTCCCGGTCCGGCCGGCAGGCGGCTCCCTTTCGCACGGCGTATCCCCTGGAAGCGTTTGCGGCCGTCCTCGAGGGCGCCGATTGGCTGGTGCTGGCGCTGCCCCTGACCGAAGACACCTTCCACCTGCTCGACCGGCAGCGCCTGTCGGCGTGCGGCGGCGCCTACCTGATCAACATCGGACGCGGGGCGGTCGTGGACGAAGAGTCGCTGCCGGCGGCGCTCGACAAGGGGTGGCTCTCCGGGGCCGCGCTCGACGTCTTCGAGCGGGAACCGCTGCCGCCCGACTCGCCGCTCTGGCGCCATCCCGCGGTGACGATCTCGCCGCACTGCTCCGGACTCACCACGATCGCGGGGGCCGGAGCCGGATTCCTCGAGTGCCTGGCGGCGGTGGAGCGCGGCGAGCGGCCGAGGTGGGCGGTGGAGCGAGGGGAGGGATACTAGAGAGGGAGAGAGGGAGAGAGGGAGAGAGAGAAAAAGGGAGAAAGCGCGCGCACGCTCTCACCTCTCTCCCTCTCTTTCTATCTTCCTATCTTCGATAGCAGGCGACGTGCTGCTCGAACCAGGGGGCCGGCACATAGGTGGTATCCCCGGGGTTCCCGCCGTCCCAGCGCTCCTGCACCAGGCAGCGGACCGGGTCGAGCTGGTAGACCCGCGCGCGGCCATCAGGCCCATCGGCGTCGAACTCGTAGATCGGCAACCAGCCCGCCGCGATGTACGGGACCCGGAACTCGGGCGCCCGTACGGGGTCTTCTTCCAGCCTGAGACTTACCCAGCAGGCATCGGCCAGAGCGCTGCTGCGCGGGCGGGTCAGGGTCGAGTCGAACCGGCGGGTGACGGCACCGGGAACGCCGCGCCAGTATTCCGTCACCGAGGCGCAGGCCCGGCGGATCTCGGGCGCGAGCCGCTCGACGGGGGGATCCTCGGCCTCCGGCGGGGCCTGCGCCCCGGCCGCGGTGGCGGTCGCCGCGGTGTCGGTGGCGATTTCGTCGACATCCGGGCCACGCCCGGCGCATCCCGCCACCGTGCCGCTGAGGAACAGCAGCAGAACGGCGACCTTCCGTCCGATCACCCTCGCCTCCCCGGGGTTGCCTGCGTGCAAGGTACGTCACGGTGGCCTTGACTGCGACCACAGGCAGGGGAGATTCCGGACAGCGTCCTCTTCCGCGGATTCCCGATGCGCGCCACCCGCCTGACCGTCCTGCTCGCTGTTCTTGCCGCCGCACCTGCCGTTGCCCAGACCAACTCGGTGTACGGCCGCTGGGACCTGGTCGCCAATGCCGGCGGGTCGGTCTACCCGATGTGGCTCGAGCTGACCACCGGGGCACCGCCCGGCGGGCGGCTCCAGGGTGGCTGGGGCCACGCTCTGCCGTTGTCCAACGTGCGGGTGGAGAAGGCACAGGTCACCTTTCCCGTGCCCACCGAGCAGCCGACCCCCAATCCGGCCCAGTTCACGGCCACGGTCAACGGCAACCAGCTGAGCGGCGAGATCGTCTCGCCAGAGGGGGGCCGGATCGTGATCACGGGGCGACGGGCGCCGTCGCTGGTCCGCAGCCGCTCGCCGGATTGGGGCGAGCCGGTCAATCTCCTCGCCAACGGGTTGTCGAGTTGGGAGGCCCGGGGCGGCCGGAGCGGGTGGAGCTACATCGAGGGCGTGCTCACCAACCTGCCGCCCAGCGTGGACCTGATCTCCCGGGCACAGTTCACCGACTTCAAGCTGCACATCGAGGTGAACGTGCCACTGCAGGGGAACAGCGGGATCTACCTGCGGGGACGCTACGAAGTGCAGGTGCAGGATGACTACGCCAAGCCGCCCTGCAACCGGTGCATGGGCGGCATCTACGGCCAGGTCCAGCCGATGCGGAACGCCGCCAAGCCGCCGGGCGACTGGCAGGCCTTCGACATCACCCTGATCGGGCGGCGGGTGACGGTGGTGCTCAACGGCGTCACCGTCATCGACAACCAGGAAATCCCGGGGATCACCGGCGGCGCGCTCGACAGCAACGAGGGCGATCCCGGGCCGATCATGCTGCAGGGCGACCACACCGGGGTGAAGTACCGGAACATCCGGATCATTCCGGCGAGGTAGGGCGGGAGAGAGCGGGAGAGAGCGGGAGAGAACGGGAGAGAACGGGAGAGAGCGGGAGTCCACGCCCTCACCGAGGCCTCCGTCGCTTCGCACCTCTCACCGGCTCTGCAGTCAGCGGATCCTCGGGCCAGTGGTGCTTCGGATAGCGGCCTCGCAGGTCCTTCCGGACATCGAAGTAACCCGAGCGCCAGAAGTTGGCGAGGTCCCGGGTCACCTGCACCGGCCGGTACGCCGGCGAGAGCAGGTGCATCACCAGCGGCACCCGCCCGCCGCCGATCCGCGGCGTCTCGGTCATCCCGAAGACTTCCTGCAGCCGCACCGCCAGCACCGGTGCGCCGGGGTCGGCGTAGTCGATCGCGATCATCGAACCGGTCGGCACTTCCCACCGCTCCGGTGCCAGTTCCTCGAGGCGCCGTCGGCGTTCCCAATCCAGCAGCCCGACGAGTGCCTCTCCGAGGTTCACCTCACTGAGTCCCTTCCTGGCGTCACCGATCCGGGGTGCCAGCCAGTCCTCGAGCTGCTCGAGCAACGCCGCATCGGCGACATCGGGCCAGGCCGGATCGAGCCGGCGAAGGAAAGCGAGCCGCTGGCGGAGCCGGGTGGCCGAGTCGTTCCACGGCAGGATTCCCAGCCCCTCGCGGCGGACCGCATCGAGCAGTGCCGTCCGCACCAGTGACGCATCGGGATCGCTGACGGCGCGTTCCTGCATGACCAGCGCGCCGAGCCGGGTGAGCTTTCTCGCCGTCACCCGGCCGGAGGCCTGATCCCAGCGGACTTCCTCGGTGGTCTCGGTGGCTCCTTCGGCAAGGGCGGCGACGTCCTCGCTATCGAGGGGCGCGGCGAGGATGATCCGGCTCTCGCTGCCGGCGTCGTCGAGCTCGGCCGCGACCAGCCAGTCCTCGCGTCCCAGCGGCTGGCCCGGCGGGAGGGACGCCCCGCGGCCATTCCGCAGGAGGAAGCGCCCGGCTTCCCCGGCTCGCCGCTGGGCGATCCGGTCAGGATAGGCGACAGCCAGCAACCTGCCGGCTGCCCCAAGGTCGCTCCGGTCGCGCGCGGTGGCTCCCAGCCGGCGGCGCCACTCGGCGGCATCGCCACGGACCCGGCGCAGTGCCCCGGCATCGATCTCGAGACCACCAGGGGCGCGGCCGGTGGTGAGGGCTTCCAGGCGAAGCCGGACGTCCGCATCCGGGATCGCCGCCCGTCCGCCCGTCTGCCCGTCTGCCCGTCTTGCGATGTCCCGATCACTCAGCAGCGCCGCGAGGTCGGCCGCGAGCGCCGCCATGCCGAGACGCCTGGCCTCGATCGCCAGGTGAGCGAGACGGGGGTGGAGCGGGAGCGATGCCATCCGCCGGCCGTGGGGAGTGATGCGGCCTTCGGCATCGAGGGCGTCGAGCATCGTGAGCAGCTCGCGCGCCTGGGTGAAGGCCGCGGCCGGGGGAGGATCAAGCCAGGCGAGGTCGAGCGGGTCCGTGACTCCGGCCGCCGCGAGGTCGAGCGCCAGGGGGGCGAGGTCGGAGGAAAGGATCTCGGGGGTACCGAACGGCATCAGGCCGAGGTCGTCATGCGGGGCCCAGCAGCGGTAGCAGAGCCCCGGAGCGGTGCGGCCGGCACGGCCGCGGCGCTGGTCCGCGGAGGCGCGGGTGACGCGAACCGTCTCGAGGCGGCCCATGCCGGTGCGCGGGGAGAAGCGCGGCACCCGCATCAGGCCGCCGTCCACCACGACGCGGACGCCGTCGATGGTGAGGCTGGTTTCGGCGATGGAGGTGGCGAGGACGACCTTGCGCATGCCCGCCGGGGAGGGCGCAATCGCGGCGTCCTGGTCCTCCGCGGGGAGCATACCGTGCAGGCGATAGAGCCGCACGCCTGGTGGGAGACCCCCGTCCTCAAGCATCGCGGCGACGCGGTTGATCTCGCCGGCGCCCGGCAGGAAGACGAGGACATCTCCTTCGTCGCCCACCAACGCTTCGCGGATGACGCCCGCGACGAAGCCGTCGTGCCGCTGATCAGGGCGGCGCGGACGATAGCGAGTCTCAACCGGGAAGAGCCGCCCTTCGCAGGTGACCACCGGCGCATTGCCGAGGAGGCGGGCCACCGGATTGCCGGCGATGGTGGCCGACATGACCAGGAGGCGGAGGTCCGGGCGGAGGACGCTCCGCGTTTCGAGGGTGAGGGCCAAGCCGAGGTCCGCGTGGATGCTGCGTTCGTGGAACTCGTCGAAGATGACCAGGCCGATGCCTTCCAGCGACGGGTCGTCCTGCCGGAGACGGGTCAGCACCCCCTCCGTGACGACCTCGATGCGGGTGGCGTCGCTGACCCTGGTGTCGAAGCGGACCCGGTAGCCGATGGTGCGGCCGACCGGCTCCCCGAGGGTGGAGGCCATCCGGCGGGCGGCCGCGCGGGCGGCGAGCCGGCGCGGTTCGAGCATCACGATCTTCCGGCCTTCCAGCCACGGTTCCCGGAGCAGTTCGAGCGGGACGACCGTGGTCTTGCCGGCGCCGGGCGGCGCCTGAAGCACGGCGGCCCCGGGCGCCTGGAGGGCAACCCGGAGGGATGGGAGCGCGGTGGCAACCGGGAGGGGCGGGGGAGGCATCGGGTTGGTCAGCTGGCGCGCGCTGAAGGCCGACGTATGTTATCCCTATTCCCCTTCAGGAGGATCCCCATGTCCGTGAGGTCGGTCGGCGTCTCCGCACTCCTGGCCCTTGCCCTTGGCTGTGCCGGCGAGGAACAACCACCAGCCGCGACGCCGGAATCGGCGCCGGTCGCCGTCGATCC
>DASWBQ010000374.1:0-12830 GCA_036390535.1 Gemmatimonadales bacterium
TGGGCATCGGAGTCGGTGGCCTGAAGGTCACCGCGGTCACCGCGGGCTTTCCGACCCCTCTCTTCACCGTCCTGGTGGCGGTGACGCTCCTCTTCGCGATCGCCCAGGTGAACGGGACGCTCGACACCCTGGCGCGCTACGGCGTCAGGCTGGCCCGCGGCAACCGGGGCCTCGTCCCGGTGGTCTTCTTCTTCCTCACCGCCGGCCTCTCCACCCTGGGCGCGGGGAACATCGCTGCCGCCGCCCTGATCGCCCCCCTTGCCATGGCCACCGCCGGCCGGCTCGGCATCAGCGCCTTCCTGATGACCATCATGGTTGCCAACGCGGCCAACGCCGGAGCCTATTCGCCGATCGCGCCGACCGGCCTCGTGGCCAGCGAGTTGATGGCCCAGGCCGGCCTCCCCGGGTTCGCCTGGCAGACCTACTGGAACACTTTCTTCGCGCAGACCGTCGTTGCCTTTGCCGGCTACGCCGTCTTCGGCGGGTGGCGGCTGCTCCGCTCAGGACGTGAGGCAGAGGCCGGGCCGGTAGCGGAGATCGCCCCCCTGGTCCGGGCACAGTGGCTCACGCTGGTGGTGCTGGGGCTGGTGCTGGTCGCGGTCGCCTTCTTCGATGTCGACGTGATCGTGGCAGCCTTCGTCGGGGTGGCCGTCCTGGCGCTGGGTCGCGCGGCGGACATGGAGGAGGCCATCCGGCGGGTCCCCTGGGGCACGGTGCTGATGGTCGGAGGCGTCTCGACCCTGGTGGCGGTCCTGCAGCACACCGGCGGGATCGACGTGATCGTGGATCTGCTGGTACGGATCTCCACTCCGAAGACGGTGACCGGCAGCATGGCGTTCGTGGCCGGGATCGTCTCCGCCTACAGCAGCACCATCGGTGTCGTGCTTCCCACCTTCCTTCCCACGGTGCCCGACCTTGCGGCCCGGCTCGGCGCCGATCCCCTCGCCATTGCCTCGTCGATCAACGTCGGCGGGCACCTCGTGGACGTCTCCCCCCTGTCGACCATCGGGGCGCTCTGCGTGGCAGCGGCACCCGCCACGGAAGACCCCCGGCGGCTCTTCAACCGGGTCCTGGCCTGGGGGCTTTCGATGGCGGTGGTCGGGGCCCTGGTCTGCTGGGTGTTCTTCGGGGTGCTGTAAGGCGGAGGGGCGGAGGGGCGGTTAACCGCCCGACCCCCCGAGCAGCTGCACCACCTCGGGCTTCACGATCTTCCCCATCGCGTTGCGGGGCAGCGTGGTGACCACCAGCATGCGCGTGGGCACTTTGTAGCTCGCCAGCCGCTCCCGGGCCCACGCCCGCAGTCCGCTCAGTGCCAGCGCCGCTCCGGCACGAGGCACGACGGCGACGGCAACACGTTCCCCGTACACCTCATCCGGCACGCCCACCACTGCGCACTCCGCGATGGCCGGATGCTCTCGCAGCACCTCCTCGATCTCGAGGGCGCTGATCTTGTAGCCACCGCTCTTGATGATGTCCACGCTCTTCCGGCCGAGGATCCGGTAGCTGCCGTCCTCGACCACGGCGACGTCTCCCGTCCGGAACCAGCCGTCGTGGAAAGCGTCCGCCGTGGCCTTGGGCCGGCCGAGGTACCCGCGGAAGACCGTAGGGCCGCGCACCTCGATTTCCCCCGGCTGGCCGTCCGCCACCGGCAGGCCGGCCTCGTCCACGACCCGTACCTGTACCGATGGGAGCGGCTGCCCGACGTGCCCCGGGCGGCGGGCGCCGTGGAGCGGGTTCGAGAGCGCCATCCCGATCTCGGTCATGCCGTACCGCTCCAGCAGGACGTGGCCGCTGATCTGGTGCCACCGCTCCAGCACCTGCACCGGCAGGGCAGCGGACCCCGACACCATCAGGCGGAAGCCTCGGCACGCCGCCCGCATCCGGGCCTGTTCCGTCGGGGAAACCTCGTCGAATGCCGCGACCAGCCGGGCGTAGATCGTCGGCACCGCCATGAAGACGGTGAGCCCCCCGGCCATGAAGCGCCGCCAGACGGCCGCGGCGTCGAATCCGGCGAACTCGCAGGCGGCCCCGCTCCAGAGCGCGCAGGTCACCACGTTGACCACGCCGTGTACGTGATGAAGCGGCAGAACATTGAGGACCACGTCGTCGGACTGCCACTCCCAGGCGGTGACCAGCGACGTCACCTGTGCCTCCAGGTTGCCGTGCGTGAGCACCACGCCCTTTGGCTTCCCCGTGGTACCGCTGGTGTAGAACACCAGGGCCGGATCGGACAGGGCAGGCAGCAAGGCCTCGGCCTTCGGCGGCCGGGGCGGCCTGTCAGGCCGCCCGAACAATTCCTCGACCGCCAGAACGTTCACCCCGCGAAGCGCCTTGATCGGCTCGACTCGCTGCCGGTGCGCCGCGTCAGCGAGGACCATGCTCGCCTGGGAGTCGCTGACCACGTATTCGAGTTCGGCCGGCGGATGGGACGTCGCCAGGGGGACGGCCATCCCGCCGGCCCGCCAGATCCCCCACAGGGTGGCCACCCAGGCGAAGCCGGGCTCGACCAGGAAGGCCACCGGTCCTGCCCGGACGGTGGCAAGCCCGGCCGCCACGCGGGCCGAGGCGTCGAGCAGCCTGCGATAGGTGTAACGTCCCGCGGCGTCCACGATTGCGGTGCGATCACCATGTTCGGTCGCGCGGCGGACGATCCCGGGAGTCATTGCGAATCGACTGCAGCTGGCCGTTACAGCGAGCGCCCGAGGCCGCCGTCGACTCGCAGCGACCGGCCGGTGATCCCGGCGGCGTCCGGGGAAAGCAGGAAGCGCACCGTGCGGGCCACCTCCACCGTCGCCACCGTGCGGCCCAGCGGGATCGTGGCCCTGATCGCATCGTCCACCGGATGGTTGTCCACGAAGCCGGGCAGGACCGTGTTCATCCGGATCCCTGCCCTGGCGTAACGGTCGGCATACAGCTTGGTGAAGGCGCCGAGCCCGGCGCGGAACACCGAAGAGACCGGAAAGCCCGCGTCCGGCTCTTCGGCCACCAGGCTCGAGATGTTGACGATGGCGCCGCCCTGCTGGCCCTCCATGATCGGTGTCACGAGGCGCGCCAGCCGGATCACGTTCAGGAGCAGCAGGTCCGCGCCGCGGTGCCACTCCGCATCGCCGATTGCCAGCAGGTCTCCCTTCGGAGGGTGGCCGGTGTTGTTCACGACCACGTCGATCCGGCCCCAGCGGTGCATCGCCAGTCCGACGAAGGCCTCGAGGTCGGCGGGAACCGTCACGTCCCCTCGCATCCCGATCCCCTCGAGTTCGCCCGCCAGCCGTTCCGCCTGTTCGCTCGGCGAGAGCAGCGCCACGGCGTAGCCGGCCTGCGCCAGTTCGCGGGCGCAGGCCGCGCCGATGCCCCGCCCCGCTGCGGTGATCAGCGCAACCGGCCGCATCATTGCTGAGCGGGCGCCGCCGCTTCCTGTGGTGGCCCGTCCACCCAGGCGCCAAGCAGGGTGTAGGTGATCGCGAGGGCCACGGGCCCCACGAAGATGCCGATCAACCCGAACGCCAGAAGGCCCCCGATCACGCCGGCGAAGATCAACAGCAGCGGGAGGTCGACCCCCCGCCGGATCAGCATCGGACGGAGCCAGTTGTCGAGCGTGCCCGCGAAGAGGGTCCAGACGAGCAGGAAGATCCCCCACCCCAGGGGCAGGTGGGAGAAGCCCCAGATCACCACCGGAATCAGGACCAGCATCGGCCCGATCTGGGCGATGCACAGAATCAGCATGACGGCGGTCAGGATCGGCGCGAACGGGACGCCGGCGATCATCAGGCCCAGGCCGGAGAGCGCCGTCTGCGCCACGGCGGTGACCACCACCCCGAGCGCGATCCCGCGGATGGCAGCGCCCGCCAGGTCCACGGCTCGCTCTCCCGAGGCCCCGCCCACGCGATGTGCGAACCGGCGAACCGCTCGCGAGAACGCCTCACCGTGCAGGTACAGGATCGCGGTGATGACGACCGTGAGAAGGAGCTGGACCACCGTCGCGCCGATGCCGCCGATACGGGACAGGAACCACTGGGCGAGGTCCCTGAGGTGCGGCGCCACCTGGGCCATGACGCCTCCCGAACCGGCTGCTGCGAGCCCGTTCCAGCGTTCGGCGACTTTCGCTCCCACCAGCGGCAGGCCCTCGACCCACGAGGGCGCCGGCGGAACCACGAGGGTGGCGATCGAGTTGACCAGGTCGTCGCTCCGGCCCACGATGAGCACCACCGCCGCGACGACCGGCACGACCACGATCGACAGCAGCAGCAGCGTGAAGACCGCGGCCGCGGGACCGCGACGACCCCCGAACTTGCCCTGAAGCCATAGCAGCCGCGGCCAGGTTGCCGTCGCGATCGTGATCGCCCAGATCACGGCGGCGAGGAAAGGCGCCAGAATGTAGTAGGTGGACGCGGTCAGGACGGCGAGAAAGAGGACCGCCAGGACGTTCCTGACGAGGCCGGTGTCCGTGGTGGATGTGGACATGGAACGCTCCGCGAGCAGTGTGACCGCCGGGTCGGTGTCCGGGCTCCGGATAACCTAGCGTACCGCTGGGGACCCGGGGAGGCACCGCGCCTCCCGGGCGCCGCCGCGTCATATTTGCCGGATGCGCCTCGCCACTTCCCGTCCCTACGCCGGTCGCCGCATCTCCGTCGATCTCGACACCGTTCGCTTCCCCGACGGTTCCGTGGGGACCCTCGAAATGGTCCGTCACCCCGGGGCGGCGGCGGTGATTCCCTTCCTCGACGACCCCGGCGGCCGGGATCCCCGGGTCATCCTGATCCGCCAGTACCGCTACGCGGCCGACGGCGAACTCTGGGAGATCCCGGCCGGCACCCTGGACCCCGGTGAGGGGCCGGAGGCCTGCGCCCACCGGGAACTCCGCGAGGAGGCGGGCTGCGTGGCCACCACCTTGCATCACCTGAGCACCATCTACACCACCCCGGGCTTCACCGACGAGCGGATCCACCTCTATGCCGCGAGCGGCCTGACCCGCGTCCCCGATGCGCTCGAAGCCGACGAGTTCATCGAGACCCACGAGGTCCGCTGGTCCGAGGTGGGCCGGATGATCCGCCGCGGGGACATCCGGGACGGCAAGACCCTTTGCGCCCTGATGTGGATGCAGTGCTTCGGCAGGACGTTCTAAGTCGAACCTCGCAAGTCGTACGACGTCCGACCTGCAGCGTTCGACTAGATTTGAGGAATGTCCAGCCCCGTCCCCTATGGCGACTCCGGCAAGCTCCTATCCCAGGGCGCCGTGGCGTCGGCCTACTACTTCTTCGGCCCGGTCGACGTCCTCAAGGACGAGGCGGTAGCCGGCCTCCTCGACCGGGTGCTGGACCCGTCTCTCCGCGATTTCAACTACGACCAGCGCAGCGCCACCCAGCTCCAGGCCGAGGACGTCGAGTCCCTCACTACCACCCTCCCGATGATGGCCGACCGGCGTGTCGTGGTGATTCGCGACGTCGAGTCGTGGGCCAGGAAGGCCCGTGCCAAGAGCGCCGTGCTCCGTTACCTCGACCGGCCGATCCCCGAGACCGTCCTCATCCTGATCCAGGGTGGTGCGGACCCGGAGGCCGACGCCGAACTCGTTGCCCGCGCCACCGCGATCGACTTCCAGCCGCTCACTGACGCCAAGGCGGAGAAGTGGGTGGCCCGTCGGGCCGACCAGCTCGGCGTCGTCCTGGAGCCCGCGGCGACCCGCCTCCTCCTCAACGCGGTCGAGGGTGACCTCGGCTGGCTCGCCGCCGAACTGGCGAAATTGACGGGGTTGGGTGGCGGTGCCGCGGTGACGGTCAAGCAGGTGGAGGCGCTCATGGGCGTCCGCCACGGCGAGACCCAGTTCGACTGGCGGGACGCCGTGCTCATGGACGAACCGGCCCGCGCCCTCGCCATGCTGCCGCATGTGCTCGAGCAGGCCGGGGTCTCCGGTGTCAAGTTGGTCAGCTTGCTTGGTGCCTCGCTGGTCGGGCTGGGTGCCATGCGCGTGATGCACGACAAGGGCACCCGCGGGCGGGCCCTGGCTTCGGCCGGCTTCGACCTCCTCAAGCGCACCCGCGCCAGCGTGGGGCCCTGGGGCGACACCGTGTCGCGCTGGACCTCATGCGCTGCCGCGTGGCCCGGGCCCCGGGTCCGCGCAGCGGTCCGCGCCGCCCTGGTCGCCGACCAGGCGCTCAAGAGCACCACCATCTCCGACGAGCGGGGCATTCTCACCGACCTGGTGCTGACCCTCGCCTTTGCCCGGCAGGAAGCCGCCTGATGAAGCGATTCGTGATCGCCCTCGCCTCCTGTGTCACCCTCGCGGGCCCGCTGACCGGACAGGCCGACCCCCGGCTCGTCACGGCGGTGCGACTGGCCCAGGAGGGAATGGGTGATTCGGCTCGCGCGGTCGCGGGGCGGGTCCTCGCCGGCACCAGGCCGACCGACGCCCTCTACCCGGAGGTGCTGTACACCATCGCCGTGGTGGCCTCCACCGCCCAGGACAAGCGGTTGTACCTGCAGCGGGTCGCGGTGGAGTACTCCCAGTCCGAGTGGGCCGACGACGCCCTCCTGCAACTGGCTCAGCTGGACTATGCCTCCGGGAGCCCCGGCGGCACCGTTCAGCAGGTCCGGCTGTTGCTCCGCGACTATCCCGCCAGTCCCGTGCGGGCTCGGGCTGCGCTCTGGGGCGCCCGGGCCGCTTTCGATACCCGGGACCGAGCCCTCGCCTGTCAGTGGGCCAACCTCGGGGTCGGTGCCGCCGGCGACGACGTCGAGCTTCGCAACCAGCTCGAGTTCCAGCGCGACCGCTGTAGCGCCGCCGTGGCGGCAGGCGACACCGGGACCAGGGCGGTGGAGGCTCCCAGCCGCCCCGCTGCCTCTCCGCCCAGCCGCCCCTCCGGCCCCCAGTGGCTGATCCAGGTCGCGGCCCTCAACACCCGCGAGTCGGCCGACAACGCCGTCGCCACGCTCAGGCGGATGGACTACGGCGCCTTCACGTTCAAGGACGGCGCCTTCTGGAAAGTCCGCGCCGGCCCGTTCCGGTCGGAGGAGGCCGCCCGCGCGGCCGTCGCGCCGATCCAGAAGCGCCTCGGCGGCAAGCCCTTCGTCACCCGCGCCCCACTGCCGTGACCCGCCGGTCACCCGGCCATTCTCCCCCCTGACTCCTCACTCCTCACCGAGCCAAGGTTGTCCGGCACCCTCAACACCCCCCTGATGGAGCAGTACCGGGAGATCAAGTCCCGCCACCGGGACGCGATCCTCTTCTTCCGGATGGGGGACTTCTACGAGATGTTCTTCGACGACGCCGAGCTGGGCGCCCGGGTCCTCGGCATCACGCTGACGTCGCGCGGCGACGGCGTTCCGCTCGCGGGGGTCCCCGTGAAGGCGGCGGCCGACTATCTCCGGCAACTGGTCGCGGCCGGCCACCGCGTCGCCATCTGCGAACAGGTTGAGGACCCGAAGAAGGCGCGCGGCATCGTGCGACGCGCCGTCATCGAGACCCTGACCCCGGGGGCGATCCTCGAGGAGGGATGGGTCTCGGGCGGCCGGAACAACTTCCTGGTCGCCGTCACCGACCCGAAGCGGGAGGGGCTCGCGGGGATCGCCGCGATCGATCTTTCCACCGGCGAGTTCCTTCTCGAGACCACCGCGGGGGACGGCCTGGCTGAGGCGCTGGGGCGCCTGGCGCCCGCCGAGATCGTTGTCCCAGGCGATGTCGAGCCGCCGGTGCCCGCTGAGGTCCTGCGCACCCGGCGGGAGCCGTGGGAGTTCGACCCCGACCTCGCCCGGGAGGAACTGTCGCGGCGTTTCCACCTGGCGTCCCTTGACGGGCTTGGGGTCAACGCGGACGATCTGCCCGCCGTGGGCGCTGCGGGCGCCCTGCTCCGGTACCTCACCGACCTGCAGCCGGCCGGGCTGCCGCACCTGCAGCGCCCCGTGGTGCGGCGGAGCGACCGGCTGCTCTGGATCGACGACATGACCCGGCGGAATCTCGAGCTGGTCGAGCCCCTCCGCGCCGGGGCGCGAGGGGTCACCCTCCTCGAGGCACTCGACCGGAGTGTCACCCCGATGGGCGCCCGGCTGCTCCGCCAATGGGTGCTCTCGCCGCTCCGTGATCCCGAGGCCATTGGCGCGCGGCTCGATGCCGTCGAGCGCCTGGTGCACGACGCTGAACTGCGAGAGGCGCTGCGCGACACCCTCGAGGGCGTCCGCGACCTCGAGCGGCTGGCCGGCCGTGCCGCAGCCGGCCGGGCCACCCCGCGTGATCTCGGGGCGCTGCGTGACTCCTTCCTCCGCCTGCCTCAGGCCGGCGCCCTCCTCGGGAAGCTGGCGGATGGTCCCCTGGGCCGGCCGTATGGCGACCTCGCGGCCCATTTCGATGACCTCGGCGACCTGGCAGCCGAGCTCGCGGCAGCGCTGTCCGAGCGGCCGCCCGTCACCCTGGCCGACGGTGGCGCCATCCGCCCGGGGTTCGACACCGAACTGGACGAGCTCCGGAGCCTTCGCGACGGCGGCAAGCAGTACCTCGCCGCCCTGCAGGAACGGGAACGGGAGCGCACCGGCATCCCCTCGCTGAAGGTCGGCTACAACAAGGTCTTCGGGTACTACCTCGAGATCACCCACGCGCATCGGGGCCGGGTGCCCGAGAGCTACGAGCGCCGGCAGACGCTCACCGGGGCCGAGCGCTACGTGACTCCCGAGCTCAAGGAGTACGAGGCGAAGATCCTGGGCGCGGAGGAGCGGCTCACCCAACGGGAGGCGGAGCTGTTCGCCACCCTCCGGGGTCGGGTGGGACGCGACATCGTCCGCATCCAGGCCACCGCGCGCATCGTGGCCCGGTTGGATGTCTTCGCCTCTCTGGCCGAAGTCGCGGTGCAGTACGGCTACGTGCGCCCGCTGGTGGACCACGGGTTCGGCCTCGAGTTGACCGCGAGCCGGCACCCGGTGCTGGAGCGGTTGATGCCGCGCGAGAGCTTCATGCCCAACGACGTCCACTTCACCGACGCCGAGCGGGTCTTCCTGGTCACCGGTCCCAACATGGCCGGCAAGTCGACGATCCTCCGGCAGATCGGCCTCTGCGTCCTGCTGGGCCAGATGGGCTCATTCGTCCCGGCCGCAACGGCCCGGATCGGCGTCGTGGACCGGCTCTTCACCCGGGTCGGGGCCAGCGACAACCTGGCGCAGGGTCAGTCGACCTTCATGGTGGAGATGAGCGAGACCAGCGCGATCCTCCACAGCGCCACCGCCCGGAGCCTGGTGCTCCTGGACGAAATCGGCCGCGGGACCTCCACGTACGACGGGGTGGCGATCGCCTGGGCCGTCAGCGAGCACCTGCACGACCGGGTGGGCTGCAAGACGATGTTCGCCACCCACTACCACGAGCTGATGCAGCTGCCGGAGCGGCTCGCCCACGCCCGCAACCTCAACGTCGCCGTCCGCGAAACCGGCGGCACCGTCGTCTTTCTCCACCGGCTCGAACCCGGCGGCACCGACCGAAGCTATGGCGTGCACGTGGCCCAGCTGGCCGGACTCCCCGATGCGGTGGTCGGTCGCGCCCGGCAGGTCCTCCACCAGCTCGAGGGGGAACACCGGGTGGTTCCCGGCACCCCGGCAGCCGACCAGGACCCGGCCCAGCTGGCGCTCTTCGCGGGGGCCGTCGTCGACCCGACCCTCGAGGAACTCCGGGCGATCGACCTCGACCAGCTCACACCCCTCCAAGCCCTCAACCGGCTCGCTGAGCTGCAGCGCAAGGCCGGTCCCGGCCCGGGATCCCCCGCCTAACTTTTCGCGGTTTCCTCCGTCCTCAGATGTTGAGGGAGTCACACCGAAACGGAGGAGTTCATGCTGTTCCGATCACTGCTCGTTCTTGGTCTGGGCGCAGCCCTGGCCGCCCCGGCCTTCTCACAGGGGCCCGCTCATCAACACGGCCAGCGAGGCAGCGCACCGCGGCAGCGGTCGGTGCCCGTCGAGGCCGCCCTCCGCCACCGCGATCAACTCAAGCTGACCGAGCGCCAGGTGGCCGATCTCACCGCGCTCAGGGAGGAGGGTGTCAAGGCCCGCCAGCAGCGGTTCGGCGAGGTGATGGCGCTGTCGTCCCGGTTCCGGGCCGGGGAGCTGACCCGGGAGGAGTTCCGTAGCCAGATGCACGACCGCCGCGACGCGGCGGCACCGGCGGCCCGTCAGCAGGCCGAGCGGCTTCAGGGCATCCTCGACGAGACCCAGCGCACCGCGCTCCGTGACATGATGCGGGCGGACCAGCGCGGGATGCGGCGGTCGGCCGATCGAATGGACCGGATGGGTGGGAGGCGGGGCAGGCCGTAGTGAGTCGAGAGTCGTGAGTCGAGAGTCGTCGGACCAGCAGACGGCCGGTTCTCACGACTCTCGACTCTCAACTCTCGACTCACTTGGCGGCACCGGGGGGCGGCACTAGCGTTCACCCGGTGCTGTCGGCCATTCCAACCCCCGTCCGGAGAACTTGTGTCCCGTCTTCGCCTTGCGCTCCTGGCGGTCGCCGCCCTGCTTGCCCTGCCGGTCGGAGTCGCCGCCCAGAAGGTCCAGCTGACTCCCTTCGTGGGGTACCGGATGTTCGGCAGCTACGAGGGCTACTACGGCGGTGACTACGACGTGAAGGACGCCATGAGCTATGGCGGCATCCTGGGCTTCGCGCCCAACCCCTGGACCGGCATCGAGTTCCTCTACAGCCACCAGGGCACCGACTTGGAGTATCGCCCCCTCACCGGGCCGCTGGAGACCTACCAGCTCAGCGTGGACCAGTGGGCCCTGAACGGATACCGCACCCTCGGGCAGAGCGGCTCCCGGGTGCGGCCATTCGTCGGCGCGGGCGCGGGCATGACCAGTTTCTACAGCGATGAGGCCCTGAACTCCGAGCAGCGATTCACGCTGAATTTCGACCTCGGCCTCAAGGCGTGGGCTCCCTCGGAACGGGTGGCGTTCCGGTTCGACGCCCGGGGCTACATGACCTTCGTCGGTGACGGGGGCGGTGGCGGTGGTTGCGGCCCCGGCGGGTGCTACATGGCGACGACCGGGAGCATCTTCTTCCAGGGAGAGTTGACCGCTGGCCTGACGATCGGGCTCGGCAAGTAGTTGGTAGCGCCGGTGCCCAGGACGGGCGGCCCAACAGGGTCGCCCGTCTGCGTTTCCAGCCACCGCCTGGTGTCTGTTTTTCGGCCGTTTCTGGCGAGATGTCCCGCCGTGCCCTATTGTAGGACCCTTCCCTCCTCACGGAGCAGTGCTTGACCTACGCGCCGATGGTGCTCGCCGTCGTGGCCGGACTGGTGCCCTTCACGCGGCCGGCTTCTACTGTAAGTGATTTACCGGTAATCGGTTGGAACGACAACACGATCCCGGCCGGGACCCGAAACGGCAGGGCGTTGTCGATCCGACTTGAGGTGGTCAAGGGACGCTGGCATGTCCTCGGGCCTGACCAGCCCGCGGGAGAAGTCCTGGCGTTCGGCGAGATCGGCAAGGCGCCGAGCAACCCCGGTCCGCTGCTCCGGGTTCCCGTTGGCACGTCCGTCCAGGCCAGCGTCACTAATCGCCACGGCAAGCCGATAGTGGTCTACGGCCTGGCCTCGCGGCGCAGCCCGATCATGGACTCCCTCGTGATCCCGGCCGGGGAGACCCGGGAAGCCCGGTTCACGGCCGACGTGGAAGGCACCTTCTACTACTGGGGCGCAGAGGTGGGCACCAGCTTCGACGACCGGGTCTACCACGACAGCCAGCTCAACGGTGCCTTCGTGGTCGATCCGGCGGGGACGGCCGGACGGCCGGCCGATCGCGTGCTGGTGGTCACCCGCTGGGTCCAGAACAAGGACTCCGACGGCGAGCCGGATGTCTGGGGCGAGTTCTTCGCGATCAACGGCCGGCCCTGGCCGTTGACCGAGCGGTTCACGTACGACGTGGGCGACTCGGTGCACTGGCGCTGGATCAACGCCTCCGACGACGTTCATCCCCTTCATCTTCATGGCTTCTACTTCCGGGTGGACAGCCGCGGCGACGTCCGGCGCGACACCCTGTATTGGGATGGCCAGCGGCGCATGGGCGTCACCGAGCGGGTCGAGCCTGGCGCCACCATGGCCATCACCTGGTCGCCCGATCGCGCCGGCGGCTGGGTGTTCCATTGCCACTTGACTTGGCATGTGACGCCCAACGCAAAGGTTGGCGCCACCGCCAACCCCTTCTTCGCCCGGTTCCGCGAGGTCACCGAGCACTCCTGGCACGGCGACCCGAATCACCACGTCGAGCAGAGCATGGGCGGCCTGATGCTGGCGATCAACGTCCGTCCCAAAGGCCCGTTGCCGACACCACCTACCGAGCGGCGGGTGCTTCGGCTCTACGTGACCTCGGACACCGTGGTGAAGGACTCGACCCGGCGATTCTCATACGTGCTGCAGGAAGGCGGACGCGAGCCGGCTGCGGACTCGCTGCTCGCCATGGCGCCGACCCTGGTGCTCCACCGGGGTGAGCCGACCCTGATCCGGGTCGTGAACCGGAGCCCCGAGCCGACCGCGGTGCACTGGCACGGCATCGAACTCGAGAGCCCGTTCGATGGCGTGGTCGGGGTCGGCGGGTACATGGGAAGCCCGACGCCGGCGATCATGCCCGGGGACTCCTTCGACGTGAAAGTGACGCCCCCCAGGAACGGCAGCTTCATGTACCACACCCACGTCAATGACATTCGCCAGCTGAAAGGCGGACTGTGGGGGCCGCTGGTAATCCTCGAGCCCGGGCAGCAACTCGACCCCGTGCGTGACCGCGTCTACATGGTCGGTCCGGGGATGTACTTCGAGGGGTGGTTGCAGGGCACCAACAAGCTCGACTCGGTGACCCTGCATGCCAACCAGCCGCACCGGTTC
>DASWBQ010000375.1:0-2900 GCA_036390535.1 Gemmatimonadales bacterium
CACCAAGGGGATGGGGCACAGCTACTGGGAGGTGCGGGCGGAGACTCACCTGACCGACCGGTACGCCCGGAAGGCGCGCGAGGTGATGCGGCTGGATCACTCCACCGCCGACAAGCTGATCGAGAGCGTGATCTCACCCACGATCTTCAGCGTGCCGACCAACCGGCGGATCTTCCGGGGAATGGTCTACCTGGCCCACACCCGGACCTGGCAGCGGGCGATGCAGGCCGCCCGGGAGCGGAGCCGGTGGCCGCTGACGGATGAGGAGCTGGAACAGTTCCTGGCCACGGCCTACGACGTCACGGTCGAAGCACTGGCGGACAAGAAGTCCTTCGGGCGCCGGCTCGATCCCTCTGGCCACGACCCGCTCCGCAAGGCCAAGCTGATGCGCCGGCGGGAGATGTTCCGGGGGGCCTGGATGGAGCCGGAGCGGCTGGTCCGAGTGGCCCAAGAGGAGTTCTCCCTGCCCTCGCAGCTTCCCGGCTTCTGGCAGGACTCGAAGATCGTCATGCCCTGGAAGGATTCCGCGGCCGGGGCGCTGGTTCCGGCCACCGCGGCTCCCCTGGTCCTGTCGCCCTGAGCCAGGGACGGGGACCGTCTACCGTCCGGCGAGCTCCGCGACCCCCCGCACCAGCCGATCGACTTCATCCTCCGTGGTGTAGCAGACGATGCCGGCCCGCACCAGCCCGGTCTCGGCCAGGCCGAGGCGGTCCACGACGCCCTGCGCGTAGAAGTCCCCGTGCGAGCAGAAGACGCCGCGGGTGACGAGGTGCCGAGCGACCGATTCCGCGCTGTGCCCGGGCACCGTGAAGCCGAGGGTCGGGGTGCGCGGCCGGCTGGGCGGCGGTCCGTAGCGCACCACCCCGGCCACTGTCCCCAATCCGTCCCAGAGGCGCTCGAAGAGCGCCTGCCCCCGCTGGTGCAGCGCGGCCATGGCGTCCTCGAGCGCCAGCCGGGTGGAAAGCCGGCCGGGAGCGATCTCGGCGAGGAACTCGACCGCGGCGGCGCTGCCGACCATGCCCTCGTGTGAGAGGGTCCCGGTCTCGAGCCGCTCCGGGGCCACGTCCGGCGCCGGCGCCAGCCTGGGGACCGGCACGTCCGCGAGCAGTTCCTCCCGTCCCCAGAGCACGCCCATGTGGGGACCGTAGAACTTGTAGGGCGAGCACGCCAGGAAATCGCAGCCGATCGCCTGGACGTCCACGAGGGCGTGCGCGGCGTAGTGCACGGCGTCCACGAAGCTCAGCGCGCCGCGTTCCCGGGCGAGCCGACAGGCCCGGGCGACATCGGTCACTGTGCCGAGGGCGTTGGACGCGGCGCCGATCGCCAGCAGCCTCGTCCGGTCGGTCACCAGCCGCTCCAGCGTCTCCCAGTCGAGTTCCCCGGTGGAGGGGTCGAAGGGCGCGATCCGCACCGTCACGCCGCGCTCCAGCGCCAGCCGTTCCCAGGGGGCCCGGTTGGCGTGGTGGTCGAGATCGGTCACCACCAGTTCATCCCCCGGCCCCCAGGCCATGCCCAGCCCGCGGGCGAGGTGGAAGGTCAGGGTCGTCATGTTATGGCCGAAGACGATCTCGGCGGCCGCCCCGTTCAGGAACGCCGCGAGCACTTCGCGCGCCTCGAGGAGCAGCCGGTCGGTCTCCTCGCTGGTGGGATAGGCCCAGTGGGTGTTGGCGTTGTGGTGGTAGAGGTAGTCGGTCATCGCCTCGACCACGCCCCGCGGAACCTGGGTGCCGCCCGGACCGTCGAAATAGGCGACCTGGTGGCCGGCGTGTTTTCGCTCGAGCGCGGGGAACTGGGCCCGGATGGCCTCGGACGAAAGAATGGTCACGGCTGTAGCCTCCTCAGCAGCACCGGCTGCACGCCCTTCGGATCGGCCTTCCCCTGACTGCGCTTCATGATCTGGCCGACCAGGAAGCCGACCAGCTTGGTTTCGCCGGCGCGGTAGCGGGCCACCTCGTCGGGGTGCGCGGCGATGACGGCGTCGACCCACTGCTCCAGCGCCGACTCGTCCCGGACCTGAATCAACCCGAGCCGTTCCGCCACCGCTCGGGGTTCCCCGCCGGCGGACCGCACTTCCGCGAAGACCTTCTTGGCCGCCTGGAGGCTCAGCGTCCCCTCCTTGACGAGCGTGATGAGCGCCCCCAGGGAGGCGGCGGGCACCGGCAGTGACCCGGTCTCGTTCCATGCGGTCATCACCTCGGTCATCACCCAGTTGGCCGCCGCCTTGGGCTCGGCGCCGGCAGCCACCGTGGCCTCGTAGTAGTCGGCGAGGGCCACCTCTCCGGCCAGCACCCGCGCGTCGTAGGCGGGGAGCCCGTACTGCGACTCCAGCCGGGCGATCTTGGCGCCGGGGAGTTCCGGCAGGGCCTGCCGCTGGATCTCGACCCACTCCGGCGCCAGGACCAGCGGGGGGAGGTCGGGATCGGGGAAATACCGGTAGTCGTGACTCTCTTCCTTCGAGCGCATCGGCCGCACCTGCCCGCTCGCGGCATTGAAGAGCATGGTCACCTGGGTCACCCGCCCGCCGGCCTCGAGCAGGGCGATCTGCCGGTCGCGTTCCGAGGTCAGCGCCCGCTCGATGTTGGCGAAGCTGTTGACGTTCTTGACCTCGGTCTTGGTGCCGAACCGGGTCTCACCGTGGCGCCGCACCGAGATGTTGCCATCCACCCGAAGGTGCCCCTTCTCCATGGAGCAGTCGCCGGCGCCGGCATAGACGAGCACCTGTTTCAGGGCCGTCAGGTAGGCCCGGGCCTCGCCAGGGGAACGCAGGTCCGGCTCGCTCACGATCTCGGCGAGGGGAACCCTCTTCTTCACCTGCTCGTTGACCAACTCTTGGTTGTCCATTTGCGAATCCTTGTTGGAAGTGGGGTGATCAGGTTCCAGTTGAGTTGAGTTGGTCAGCC
>DASWBQ010000376.1:0-10579 GCA_036390535.1 Gemmatimonadales bacterium
CCTCTCTCTTGCTCTCTTCCTCTCCCTCTCGACCACCAGCAGCCGGCTCTCCCCCCGCCGCGCTGCCGGCCGCTGGGCGATCAGCTCCCCGGGCAGTTCGTAGTCGAAATCCGCCGTGCGGAGGGAGCGGTCAGGCGCCAAAGAGGCCGGTCTGGGTGCCGGGCGGAGTCATGCCGAGGCGCCGGTAGGCCATTGCGGTGGCGGCCCGCCCCCGTGGCGTCCGGTCGAGGAAACCCTGCTGCATCAGGAACGGCTCGTAGACTTCCTCGAGGGTGCCGGGGTCCTCGCTGACCGCCGCGGCCAGGGTGGACAGGCCCACCGGGCCACCGCCGAATTTCTCGATGATGGTGGCCAGGATCCGGACGTCCATGTCGTCGAGCCCGAACTCGTCGACGTTGAGCCGCGCCAGGGCGTCGGCGGCGACCTGCGCCGTAATCCGCCCGTCGGCACGCACCTGGGCATAGTCGCGCACCCGCCGGAGCAGCCGGTTCGCGACCCGCGGCGTGCCCCGGCTCCGGCGGGCCACTTCCACCGCGCCCTCCGGCTCGATCGGCACCTTGAGGATTCCGGCGGAACGGGTGACGATGGTGGCGAGTTCGTCGGCCGGATAGAAGTTGAGCCGCTCGATCAGCCCGAACCGGGCTCGCATCGGCGGGGTCAGCTGGCCGTAGCGAGTCGTCGCCCCCACCAGGGTGAACCGCTCCAGGTTCATCGGGATGGTCTGGGCGTTCGGGCCCTCGCTGATCCGGACGTCGACCCGGAAATCCTCCATCGCGGGGTAGAGGAACTCCTCCAGCACCGGGCGGAGCCGGTGGATCTCGTCGATGAAGAGGATGTCGCCGGGAGCGAGCGACGTCAGCAGGCCGACCAGGTCACCGGGCTTCTCGAGGACCGGGCCCGAAGTGGTGCGGCACTGCACCCCCATCTCCTTCGCCATCAGCATCGCCAGCGTGGTCTTGCCGAGGCCGGGCGGCCCGAAGAAGAGGGTGTGGTCCAGCTGCTCGCCGCGGGCCCTCGCGGCGTCGATCGCGATCTGGAGGGACGCCTTGACCTGGCCCTGGCCGACGAATTCGTCGAGCCGCGAGGGACGGAGCGCCGCCTCGGCGCCGCCCTCGTCGGGCAGCGCGTCGGGCGTGGTGATCTCGACCCGCGCCATCTGGGACGGGCCTCAGCCCGCCTTCGCGTGCCAGCGAACCGGGCGGGCGGCGGGTGTCACCACGTGTCTGGTGCGGCAGCTCGCGCAGCGGTCCCTCAGCTCACGCGCGCCGGCCCGTGCCAGCTTCCGGTTGGTGGTGTCGCACCGGGTGCACTGCCACTCCGCCGTTACCATCGGCGCCATCGTCGCCGTCGCCATTACCGTCGTCCTCCCTTGGTTCCTGCCAAGTGCTGGAGCGCCAGCCGGACCAGCAGCGCGGTTTCCAGGCCGGGGTGCTCCTCGAGCACCAGCCGGACCGCGTCCTCCGCCACCGCGGCCTGGTATCCGAGTCCCTCGAGGGCCCGCACCGCGTCGGCCCCGCCCCGCGGGCGGGTCGGGCCGGAATCTAGCACCACGTCGGCGAAGCGGTCGTGCAGTTCGACCACCAGCCGCTCGGCCTTCTTCCGGCCGATCCCGCTGACGGTGCTGAGGGCCGCCAGGTCCTTCTCCTTGATGCTCCGCACCGTGCGGTCCGGGCCGAGCGCCGACAGGAGCGCCAGCGCCAGCTTGGGGCCGAAGCCGCTCGCGCCCAGCAGTCGCTGGAACACGGTCCGCTCCAGCGGCTGGTCGAAGCCGAACAGCAGCCAGCCGTCCTCGCGCACCACCAGTTCCGTGAAGAGCGTGGTCCTGCCGCCGACCCCGGGAAGCCGCTCGAAGACGCCCAGCGGCACCTGGATGGCGTAGCCGACGCCGCCATCGGTCTGGATCACGATCTGCTCGGGGGACTTCTCGCTGAGGGAGCCGGTGACGGTCGCGATCATCGCATCGTGCTCCGGGAAAGCGCGGGCCGCCGGGACAGCAGCAGGTGGGTGAGGGCCACCGCGACCCCGTCGGCGGCGTCGGCAGGCGATGGCGGTTCGCGCAGCTGCAGCAGGCGGGCGACCATGAACCCGACCTGCGGCTTGAGCGCGGCGCCCCGGCCCACCACCGCCTTCTTGATCATCGCCGGGGAGTACTCGAACACCGGAAGGTCGGCCAGCGCAGCCGCCAGGAGGATCACCCCGCGGGCATGGCCGAGCACCACCGTCGTCCTGGCGTTCGAGCCGTAGAAGACGCCCTCGACGGCCACCGCCTCGGGGCGGTGCCGGACGATGATCTCGGCGATCCCCTCGTGGATGATCCGGAGCCGCTCGGCCAGCGGGGCCTTCGCGTTGGTGCGAAGCACCCCGCACTCGACCAGGCGGCCCAGCCCGGGCTGTCTGGGTTCGACGATCCCGAAGCCGGTGACCGCCGTCCCGGGGTCGACGCCGAGGACCCGCACCCCGTCCGCGCGCCGCCTACGCGTCGGCCTCGGCCAGCGCGGAGGCGTCGATGTCGAGGTTGGAGAAGACCTTGGAGACGTCGTCCAGCTCCTCCAGCGCGTCGATCAGCCGGAGCACCCGCTCCGCATCGGGCCCGTCCACCTTGACCAGGTTCTTCGGGACCATGGCGATTTCAGCGGAGCTGACCGCGTAGCCACGGGCCTTGAGAGCCGCCTGCACCGCGTGGAGGCTGGCCGGGGAGGTGGAAATGATGAACTGGTCGCCGTCGCGCTCGAAGTCGTCGGCCCCGGACTCGAGGCAGTCCTCCATGGCCTTGTCCTCGTCGCGCGTCCCCGCGTCGATGGCCAGCTGCCCCTTCCGGTCGAACAGGTAGGCCACCGAGTTGGTGGCCGCGAGCTTGCCGCCGTTCCGGTCGAGGGCGTGCCGGATCTCGGCGACGGTGCGATTGGCGTTGTCGGTCGTCCCCTCGATGTACAGCGCGGTCCCGCCGGGGCCGTAGCCTTCGTAGGTGACCTCTTCGTAGCTCGCGCCCTCGAGCTCGCCGGTGCCCTTCTTGATGGCCCGTTCGATGTTCTCGTTGGGCATGTTGGCGTCACGCGCCGTGTCGATCGCCAGCCGGAGCCGCGCATTGCCGTCCGGGTCGCCCCCCCCGGCCTTCGCCGAGACGGTGATTTCCCGGATCAGCTTGGTCCAGGCGGACGCCCGGCGCGAGTCGGTGACCGCCTTCTTCCGCTTGATCTGCTTCCATTTGCTGTGGCCGGCCATGCGCTCGCTCCAGATGCGGTCGGACGTCGGATGTCGGACGTCAAACGCCGCCGCGTCGTCGCTCGGCCGTCTCCTCTGGCTCTCGACGTTCGACGTTCGACGTTCGACTTTCGACCTACGACTTCTCCGGCAATCTAACCCCCCGCACCAGACGCTGAACGGCTCCCGCCGCTTCCGCCCCGAGCGTGTCTCCGACCGGGGCGGCCAGCTGGGTGAGGGCCGCCTGGGCCGCCTCCGGGCGGGGGTCCCGCATGTGGGCCAGGCCGGCAGCGAGGGCCCGGCGGAAGGACGGGGGGAGGGAAAGGGAACTGACCCGCTTCTCGAGGGCCGCGACCCGGCGACGCTGGGCCCGCTCGGAAAGATCCCCCGCCGTCATCATGTCCTCCGCTACCCGGGCGGTCAGCCAAAGGGCGAAGGCGGCGTCGCGCTTCGGCCCGCGGGCGGTGCCGGCCAGCAGCCGGAGCAGGGCCAGGCAGGGCTCCTCTCCCCTGGTCATCGCGGCAGCTTCCGGATCGCCTCGAGCACCTCCGCGGGCGTGATCGTGGCGAGACAGCGGTGGTGGCCCAGCGGGCAGACGGGGCCGCCCATCTTGCTGCAGGGACGGCAGGAGAGGTCGCGCTCGAGCACCGTCGCTCGCGCCTGGTACGGCAGGAAGCCGAAGGCGCCCACGGTGGGCCCGAGCAGTGTCACCACCGGCGTGCCGACGGCGGTGGCGAGGTGCATGACGCCGGTATCCCCTGCGACCGCGGCTCGTGCCCGCCGGAGCAGGGCGCCGGTTCCCTGGATGTCGAACCGGCCCGCGGCGCTCACCACCCCGTCACCGCCCGCGGCCGCGAGCCGGCTGCCCAGCTCCCGTTCCTTCGTCCCCCCCAGGATCACGATGTCCATCCCGGCGTCGGTTCCCAGGCCAATCAGGTCGTGCCAGTGCTGTTCCGGCCACTCCTTGGTGGCGTGGGCCGCTCCGGGGACGAAGGCGACCAGGGTGCGCTCCTGTCCCATCGCGTGCTGGTGCAGGAAGCCATCGGCGGCCCGGACCGCGTCCTGGTGGAGGAAGACCTCGGCCGGCCCGCCGTCGGGCCGGACCCCGAGCGAACGGGCGGCGTCGAAGTAGCGCTCGGCGACGTGGCGACGGTCACGGTAGACGTCGCGCTTGGTGCGGATCAGGACCTCCCGCGCGATCCGCCGCTTCGGATAGCTCCCCCACCCTCCGCCCACCAGCACCCTCAGGGCCCGCGACCGCAGGCTGCCGTGGAGATCGAGCCGGTGGGTGAATCGGTGCCGCCGGAGCATTGCAGCCAGAGGGCGCAGGGACGCTCCCGGGGCCAGCCCGATCACTTCGGTGATCCGGGGGTTCTGGCTGAAGAGCGGAACGAACTCCCGCTTGGTGACGAGGGTAATCCGGGCGCGCGGATGCGCGGCCCGGATGGCCCGGAAGAGGGGGGTGGTGAGGATCAGGTCGCCGAGGGAGCTGAAGCGGACGGCGAGCACGTTGGGGTCGGTGGGGGGCACGGCGGAAATCTACGCGGCAAGGCGGCTGGGCAGCACGTCGGGCTGAGCGCAGCGAAGCCGCCGGACCACTGCCCCTTCGCTTCGCTCAGGGTGACCAATGCCCTGCTGCCATGCCGACCTGCCGTCCGGCCGCCTATTTTCCTCCGTGCCCAACGACCGCCGCCTGCTCGCCGCCTTCCGCCCTTTCGCCGGGCTGTTCGCCCTGGCGCTTGCCAGCTCGGCGCTCGCGGCCCTGTTCGACGGTGGCACCGTCGTCCTGCTGATCCCGTTCCTCAAGATCCTCTTCGGTACGGCCGGCCCGCTCTCGACCGGCAACACCACGCTCGAGGAGTGGGTCTCCCGGGCCCTGTCGCCCCTGGTCCAGGGTGAGGCCGCCGGCCGGGCCGCGCTGGTGGTGATGATCCTGCTCCTCCTGGCGCTGGTGCTCAAGAACATCTTCAGCTACGTCCACTCACAGACCATCGTCCGGATTCAGGAAGGAGTGGTCCGCGACCTTCGGAAGCGGCTCTTCGACCACCTCCTCGTGGTGGACCTCGGGTTCTTCCAGCAGACCCGGTTCGGGCAGCTGGTCGCCGCCCTGATCGCCGATGCCGACCAGGCCCGAATGGCCGTCCCGGCCCTGCTGTCGCTCCTGATCCAGAACGCCGTCACCGTCCTCACCGCCTTCGTGATCCTGGCGACGATCTCCTGGCGGCTGACGCTGATCACCCTGGCGACCGCTCCCGTCCTCCTCATCGGCGTCCAGATCCTGGTGCGCCGGGTCCGCCGGCTGGCCGGTGCCCGCGCCGAGGAGCGCGGCCACATGACGGCCATCGTCTCCGAGCGGCTGGCCGCGATGAAGCTGATCCGGGTCTCGGGAACGGCAGCCAGCGAGTCGTCCGGCTTCGGCGACGTGGTGGACCGCTACCGAAAGCGGGTCATCCGTACCCAGCGGTTCTCGTCGCTCACCGGGCCGATCACCGAGGTCTTCGCCGGCGTGGTCCTGGTGCTGGTGATCTGGGGCGCGACCCGCCCCGCCGTGGTGGGCGCACCTCTCGGCCCGGAGGCGACGATCGCCTTCCTCCTCGCCGCCCTCAAGGCCATGTCACCCCTCAAGGCGCTGACCTCGTTCCCGGCCCAGTGGGCCACCGCCATGGCCGGGGCTGACCGGGTCTTCCGGTACCTCGACCTCCCCGCCGCCGAGCGGGAGGAGGCCGGGGTGGAGACCGCCACCTTCGAGCGCGAGGTCGTCTTCGACCGGGTCTCCTTCCGCTACGATGCCGCGGAACCGCTGGTCCTCGAGGATGTCTCCCTCAGGGCACCGCGGGGGAGCGTGGTCGCGCTGGTCGGGCCTTCCGGCGCCGGCAAGACCACCCTGGTCGAACTGCTTCCCCGCTTCTGGGACCCGACCTCGGGCGAGGTGCGGATCGACGACGTGCCCCTCACCCGGCTGTCCCGCGGTTCGCTCCGGAAGCTCATGGCGGTGGTCGGCCAGGACACCGTGCTCCTCAACGACACCGTCGGCGCCAACATCGCCTACGGGGTCCCCGGCGCCAGCCGGGCCCAGGTCGAGGCCGCCGCGGAAGCCGCGAATGCCACCGAGTTCATTGCCCAGCTCCCCGAGGGCTATGAGACGGTCCTGGGAGAGCGGGGGACCCGGCTCTCGGGGGGGCAAAGGCAGCGGATCGCCATCGCCCGGGCCCTGCTCCGCGATGCGCCGATCCTGATCCTCGACGAGGCGACCTCCGCCCTTGACACCGAATCGGAGCGGCTGGTGCAGCAGGCGATCGAGCGGCTGATGCGGGACCGGACGGTCTTCGTGATCGCCCACCGCCTGGCCACGGTGCGCCACGCTCATCAGCTGCTGGTGCTCGACCGCGGTCGCGTGGTCGAGCGCGGCACCCATGACGAGTTGCTCCAGGCCGGCGGGCTCTACCGCCGGCTCCACGACCTCCAGTTCCTCGGCCCCCAGGAGACCGGAACCGCATGACCCGGCCATCCGTTGTCCTCGTCGCCCCGTTCGACGACGCCCAGCACGCCCACAACGCCCAGCGCGGCCGCGCCCTCGAGCGGCTCGGCTGCGACGTCACCGCCGTCAACCTGATGGAGCGGCGGGGGCCCCTCGGCCTCTTCCGCAACAAGGACATTCGGACCCGCCTCGAGGAGGCGATCCGGACCGCCGCCCCCGACCTGGTGCTGGCGATCGGTGCCCCGGAACTCGACGCCGACACCGTCGAGTCGCTGCAGGGCCTCTCGAAGGCGAAGTGGGTGAACTGGTTCCCGCACGACCTCCGCGGGTGCTTCGACGCCATCGCGGTCGCGGCCGCCTACGACCGGGTGTACGCCGCCGGGAGCGACGTTGCCGGCAAGCTCATGGAGGCGGTCAACCACGACGTCGACGTTCTGCCCCTCGCCGCCGACCCGTCGCTGTACCGGCCGCTGCGGGCCCGGGACCAGCAGTACCGGGCCAATGTCGTCTTTGCCGGGACGGCTACCCCGCGGCGCGAGGCACTGCTGGCCCAGCTGGTGGAGTTCGGGCTGGCGATCTGGGGCGCCGGCTGGCGGAAGACCTCGCTCCGCGACTACTGCCGCGGCGAGCAGGTCCGGACCGAAGAGTTCGTGCGTGCCTACGCCGGCGCGACGGTGGCGGTGAACATCCACCACCGGCTCGACGAGGACGAGGTCGAGGCGACCTGCAACCAGCGCCTCTTCGAGATCGCCTCCGTCGGGGTGCTCCAGGTGGTGGATTACCGGCTCGACCTCGACCGGTGGTTCCGCCCGGACGAGGAGGTGCTGGTGTTCGACACGCCGGCCGACCTCAAGCGGACCGTCGAGAACGCGCTGCAGGACCTGGCCGCCGCCGAGCGGATCGCCGGCGCGGGCCGCGAGCGGCTGCTGGCCGAGCATACCTACATGCACCGGATGGCGAAGATCCTGACGGATCTTCAGTCGTGAGTCCTGCGTCGTGAGTCGTGACAGGGCCCGTCCTTCTCTCGACTCTCGACTCTCGACTCACAACTCTCGGCTCGCTATCGCTTCCGTCGGACAGAGGCGAACAACCGCATCCTCCACCGGCGACCAGCGGTACCGGGGGGTCCGGACCACCGCCCGGCCGTCTTCGGCCATCGCGAAGGTCTCCGGGTAGCGGGCCGCGCAGAGGCGGCAGCCGACGCAGCGGGCCCGGTCGATGGTGATCTCGACGTCTCGCCGGGGGTGGATCCCCGGCTCCAGGGCGTCCAGCGCCGCCGGCAGCCGGTCGAGGGCGTCGAGCGTGGCCCGATAGCCTTCGGCGATCAGGAAGCCCGACCGGTTGAAAGTGAACATCGAAGCCCGCTCGACCCGCGGCCGGACCAGGACCAGAGGCGGGTTGCGCCAGTCCTCCACGGCCCGCTCCGCCATCCGGCCCATCACGATCTCCAGCCCCCGGGTGTAGGTGGCGGCGAACCCCGTCCGCTCGACCCCTTCGCGCGCCACGCTGCCGCTGGTGAGGTCCACCGCGACCACCGGCGCATCCAGCACCGCCACCGCCGCCTGGACCGGGAGGTTGTCCACCACCGCGCCGTCGGCGCAGACATGCCCGTTCACCTCCCGCGGCGGCAGGATGCCCGGCAGGGAGCAGGAGGCGAAGACCGCATCGGCGACCTGGGCGTCGTCGAGCCCGGGGAGACCCCAGAGCATCTGGCGGCCCGAGTTGAGATCCACGGTGCAGACCAGCAGCCGGCGGCGGAGGTGCCGGAACGTTCCCGGCCCGACCAGGTCGGCGATGATCCGCTCCAGCGGTTCGCGCCGATACACCGCGGGCGACAGCATCCGCTTCAGGGCCATGTCGACGTGGGCGATCCGGAAGACGTCCGGCCGGGTGAGGGCCATCGCGCGGTCCTCGAGTTCCCGGACGCTCCGCCCGCTGGCCCACGCCGCGGCGATCAGCGACCCCATGCTGACGCCGACGATCAGCGAGGGCTGGAGCCCGCGCTCCTCGAGCGCCCGGAGCGCCCCGATGTGGGCCAGGCCCTTGAGACCGCCGCCGGAGAGGACCAGAGAGAAGGGGGGCATACCTGAATGAAAGGAAACAGGAATCAGGGAACAGGGAACAGGGGTGCATTGACTCTGCCCAATCGAGCCGTGAGGTTCAGCGGGTCGAGCCGCCCTGTTCCCTGTTCCCTGTTCCCTGTTTCCTGAATGCCCTACGACGTCACCGCCCTCCGCCAGGCCGAGTTCCCCTGGGTCCCGGACCGGATCTACCTCGATCACGCCGCCATCGGCCCGCTGCCGGCCCGGACGCTCGCGGTCACCGACGCCTACAACCGTGACCGCTCGATGCCCTGGCGGCTCAGCCACGACACCCTGTTCGGGGTTCTCGATCGCTCTCGCACCCTCGCGTCCCGGCTGATCGGGGCGAGTCCCGACGAAATCGCCCTCACCACCAACACCAGCTATGGGCTCAACCTCGCGGCCCGGATGCTGCCGCTCGAGGCCGGCGACACCGTGCTGATCAGCGACCGGGAATTCCCGGCCAACGTCTACCCCTGGCTGATGCTCCAGGACAAGGGCGTGGTGCTGGAGCGGGTGCCGGTCACCGACGCAGGGTGGCCCGACGAGGAGCGGATCCTCGAGCGGCTCGACGACCCGCAGGTGCGGGTGCTGGCCGCCTCGCTGGTCCAGTTCCACACCGGCTACCGGCTGGACCTTGACCGCCTCGGGACCCGCTGCCGCGCCACCGGGACGATCCTGGTGGTGGACGCGATCCAGGCGCTCGGCGCCCTCCCGTTCGATGTCCGCGAGACACCGGTGGACATCCTCTCCTGCGGCGCCCAGAAATGGCTCCTGTCACCCTGGGGCTCCGGGTTCACGTACGTGAACCGGGGCTGGCACGACAAGCTGGCCTCACCCTTCGCCGGGTGGATGGCCTTCGAGGGGACCGACGACTTCACCACCATCACCTCCTACAACGACCGGTGGCTCCCGGACGCGCGGCGCTTCGAGCTGATCTCGCTCCCGTTCCAGGACTTCGCCGGGTTCAACGCCTCGCTCGACCTTCTGCTCGAGCTGGAGCCCGCTGCGATCGCCGCGCACCTCCGCCGGATCCACCAGCCGATTCTCGACTGGGCCGACCGGCGGGGCGTCCGGGTGACCTCGCCGAGGGACCACCGTGGCTCAGGGATGGTCTGCCTGCAGCTGCCGGATCTCCCCAGGGTCCACGAGCTGCTCAAGGAGTCAGGCGTCACGGCCAGCTATCGCGAAGGCTCGCTCCGGCTCAGCCCGCACTGCTACAACACGGTGGAGGAGATGGAGCGGGTGGCGGCGGTACTCGAGGCGGCGGGATAGAGCGGGAGAGAGCGGGAGAGAACGGGAGAGAACGGGATGAGGCGGGCGGGTCTGTGGCGCGGCCCTGCCCGCTGGGGCGGCATCACGACCTGTGCCGGCAGTTCTCCCGCCCTCTCCCGTTCTCTCCCGCCCTCTCCCGTCTATTTTCCGGCATGCCCGACCTGCTCTCCGAACTCCAGTCCCGCGGCCTTGTCCACGACCACACCCCGGGCCTCGCCGCCCGCCTCGCGCGGGGGCCGGTCACCGGGTACGTCGGCTTCGATCCCACCGCGGACTCCCTCCACGTCGGCAACCTGGTGCCGGTCATGGCGCTGGCCTGGCTGCAGCGCCTCGGGGGACGGCCGTTGATGGTGGTCGGCGGCGGGACCGGGATGGTGGGCGACCCGAGCGGGAAGCGGGCCGAGCGGCCGATGCTCTCGATGGAGCAGGTCGATGCTAACGCCGCGGCGATCCGGACCCAGTTGAGCCAGTTCGTCGACTTCGACGGGCCCCGGGGCGCCCGGATGTTCAACAACGCCGACTGGCTCCGGGACCTCCCGCTGCT
>DASWBQ010000377.1:0-6594 GCA_036390535.1 Gemmatimonadales bacterium
AGGGACCTGCAGGACGCCCTCCTCGAACAGGGGATGGACGCCCGGGACTTTCCGCTCGTGTTCCAGTACAACAAGCAGGACCTCCCCGAGGAACTCATCCTGCCTGCCGCGTCGCTTGACGAGGCGCTCAATTTCCGGGGCGCGCCCGGATTCCCGGCCGACGCATTGCGCGGCGGCGGCGTCTTCGAGACCTTGCGGGCGGTGACGACTCTCGTGCTGCAGCGCCTGGCCCAGCGACCCCCCGCCCCGTGACCACCGGTCCCGATCCCTCCCTGACATTTGCCGGCCTGGTCGCCGGCACTGCCAACCAGCTGGCGCTGGCCGCGGCCCGGGCAGTGGCGGAGTCTCCCACGCCGCCGTTCAATCCCCTGTATCTCCACGGTGACGCCGGGACGGGGAAGACCCACCTGCTGCACGCCATCGGCAACATGACGCTCGGCGTGAATGGGCGGGCGGTGGTGTGCCATGTGCGGTGGGGGGATCTGGTGGCCGGGGTCAGGACCGCCGCTGCGCTGGGACGCCAGGAGGAATACCTGGCGCCCGTCGAGTCCGCCGGGCTGCTGCTGGTCGACGAGATGCAGCCGGTCGGCGATCGGGACGCCGAGGCGGCCCCCCTGCTGGCCCTGCTCGACCGCCGCCTTACCAGGCGCCTGACCACCGTCCTCGCCGGTCGGCAGGCCCCGGCGGCCCTGGGGGGAGCGGCCGATCTGGCGGCGCGGCTGCTCGGCGCGGGCCTGGTCGCGGAGCTGCAGCCGCCGGACAGCGCCATGCGGTGGGAGATCCTGCATCGGCAGTGTGAGGCGATGCAGGTGCCGCTCTCCGAGGCCGTGCTCGAGGCGGTGGCTCTGCTCCCGTTCGACAACATCCGGGACCTGATCGGCGCGGCCAATCGGCTGATCGCGTTTCAGTCCGTCAGCCCGCGTCCCCTCGACCCGGCCCAGGCGAGAGTGCTGATCACCGGCGTGCTGGACGAGCCGGTTCCTGATGCCGGGGTGCCCACGCCGCGGGAGTCCCGCCAGCTCCCGCCCGAGCCTCGCCTGGCGGACGACGGGGACGAGTTCGGGTCGTTCCTCTCCGAAGTCGTGGCCAGTGTCAGCCAGCAGGTGGACGAATGGCGGGCCCGGGTAGGCGAGGCGATGCTCCGCTGGGGCGGGGAAGGCTACCGAACGGCGCGGCTGCAAGCTCTCCTGGACACGGAGTTGCCGGCCCAGCCCGACGCCGTCCTCCGGCGGTTCGAGGCGGACGCCGAGTCGCTGGCGCGGTTGCGGGCGGAGATCGCCGACGTCGCTCCCGATCTCGCGGGACAGGAGGTGCTCTGGGACCCGGACCAGCTCGGCGCAGCCGAGGAACTCCTCGAGCAGGCACGCACTCGGGGCCTGCTCGACAGCCAGCCGCTCGGGCACTACACCTTCGAGGGCCTGGTCGAGGGGACCTCCAACCGGCTCGCGCTCGATGCCGTCCGGGCGCTGGCCAGCGGATCGGCCGATTCGCCGCCTCCGCTGCTGCTCGTGGGGGAGAGCGGCGCCGGGAAGACCCACCTGCTGCACGCCATGGGGAACCTGTTCGTCGAGCAGGGACAGCGCGGCGTGGCGTGCCTCGGGGCCTACGCCTTCGCGGGACAGGTGCGAGAGGCGGGCGAGGCCGGTGCCCTCCCGGCCTGGCGCCGCCGGTTCCGTTGGGCCTCCGCGCTGCTCATCGACGATGTGCACCTCCTCGCGACCGATCCCGCCGCCCAGGAAGAACTCGCCGCGTTGATGGACCAGCTGGCGGCGGCGGGGCGCCCGATGGCGTTCACGACCGCGGTTCCCGTCGCCGAGCTGACCGGAGTCTCTCCCCAGCTGCTGACCCGCATGGCAGGCGGGCTGATCGTCGAACTGCCCCCGCCCGACCGCGAAGTGCGGCTCGGGGTGGTGCGGCAGCTCCTGGGCGCGATCGAAGTCCCGGACGCCCCCGCGCTGGAGGAATACCTGGCGGGCCGCCCGGCGGATTCGATCCGGGCTGTTCACGCCGCGGTGCAGCGCGTCCTCCGCGCCGCCGAGGCCGGTCACACCGAGCCGACCCAGGCGCTGGCCCGCCAGGTTCTCGAGGCCGGGGTTGCCCGCCCGGCCCACCGGGCGCCGGCCCGTCGGCCGGCGCCTTCGCTCGGGCGGGGCCGCCTGGGGGAGAAGCTGGTGGAGGATTGGCCGGTGGCCGCCGACCGCCTGATTGAGGAGCTGCGCTGATGGCGATCCGTGGCAGCCTCCGCGAAGCGGCCCTCCCCGACGTCATCCAGCTGCTGTACCTCGGGCGGCGGACCGGTTGCCTGGCCGTGGCCGACCGGCAGAGCCATGCCTCGGTCTACTTCGAGGATGGCTGGGTGACTCACGCCACCATCGTCAATCGCCGGGACCGGCTCGGCGACATGCTGGTCAAGACCGGGCGGATCACGCCGGCCCAGCTCGATCAGGCGCTCGGCATGCAGGCGATGGGGCATAACCAGAGGCTCGGCGCCATCCTCGTGGGACTGGGCGCCATCACCCCGGAGGAGCTGGCCGGTCTGATCCGGCAGCAGGTCGAGGAAGCGGTCTACACCCTCTTCAACTGGACCAGCGGCAGCTTTTCCTTCGAGCCCGGGGTGCGGCCACCGGAGGAAGGGATCGAGCGGGTGCGGATCGCCCCCGACGCCCTGCTGCTCGAGGGCGCGCGACGGGTCGATGAGTGGAGCCTGATCGAGAAGAAGATCCCCAGCTTCGACCTGGTGTTCGCCGTCGATCGAAGCCAGGCCGTGACCCCCGACCTCGATTTCACGCCGGTCCAGCACCGCCTCCTGCCCCTCATCGACGGTGCTCGTGACGTCCGCGGGCTGGTGGACGAATCCGGTCTCGGCGAGTTCGAGGTCTGCCAGGCCCTGTACGGCATCCTCACCGCCGGGCTCGCCCACCGGGTCGGTACTTCCGCGCCTCCCGTCGTCGGGCGCTCGCTCGAGACCCAGATCGAGGAGCACCGCAACCTCGGGGTGGCCTTCCTGCGGACCGGGATGCTCGACGAGGCGCACCGCGAGTTCCGCCGGGTGGTGGAACTGCGGCCCTCGGAAGGGGCGGCGCCATTCTTTCTCGGGATCATTGCCGCCCGTCAGCAGCGCTGGGCAGACGCCGCCCAGCTCTTCCGCATGGCCATGGAACGCGCCGGACCACGGCCGGCCATCCTGCACAACCTCGGCGTCGCGCTCGATAGAATCGCGGAAGGGGACCAGGCCGACCTGCTCCTCGCCGATGCCGAAAGCCGGTCCCCGGATGAGCCGCGGATTCAGCTGTCGAGGGGCATCGCCGCGCTCACCCGGGGCGATCCCCAGCTGTCGGTCCTCCGCCTCTCGCGCGCCCGGGAGCTCTTCGGCGAGCGGGTCCCCGCCGTGTGGTATTGGGCGGCCGGCCGGGCGAGCGCGCTGGCGGGTGACCTCGACCGGGCCATGGCGATCGCCGCCGAGGGGGTGGAGAGGTTCCCGGCGGACGCCGTCCTGCTCAACAATCAGGCGGTTTTCCTGGAGGCTGCTGGCGACCTGGCAGGGGCGGAGGCCGCCCTCACCCGGGCCTTGGGAGAACAGCCTTCGCTGGCCCAGGTGTCCAAGAACCTCGGCGACGTCTGCTACCGCCTCGGCCGGTATGACGAAGCGTGGGACGCCTATCAGCGCGCCCTCCGTCTGCGGCCGGAGCTTGGCGATGACCTGCACTTCAAGGTCGGGAACCTGGCCCTGCGTCGTGGCGACCCCGGTGAAGCGCGACGCCACTGGAGCCTGGCCGTCGAGTTGAACCCGCGCCACCAGCTGGCCCGCGCCAACCTTCAGACCCTCGGGGAATCGTGACCCCGGGTGGTGAAGCGGGACTGGCTGCCCTGGCGCGGCGGCTCGAGGGCACCCGCCTGCCCCCGATCGCCATGTACAAGGAGCGCTGTCTCCAGCGCCGGGTGGCGGTGCGGATGCGGGCATGCGGGGTCGGGTCGATGGGGGAGTACGTGGCCCTGCTCGATCGCGACTCCGGGGAACTGGACCGACTGCTCGACGCCCTGACTATCAACGTCACCTCGGGCTTCCGGAACCCCGACGCCTGGCAGCGCCTCGGAGAAGAACTGGCAGGCTTGGTGGCCTCCGACAAGTCGCCGGTGACGGCCTGGAGCGCCGGCTGCGCCACCGGCGAGGAGGCCTGGACCGTGGCCTTGATGCTGGCCTCCGCGCTGGCGGAGCGAGGGCGGCGCCCCGACCCCTCCTCGCTTCGGGTGGACGCGACAGACGTCGACCCGTCGGCCATCGCCGCCGCGGCGGTGGGACGCTACCCGGCTTCGGCCTTCGCGGCCGCCCCGGCCGGCAGGCTTGAAGGGTGGATGCAGCCCGCCGGTTCCCTCCTGGAGTTCAGCGAGCGGCTCCGTCGGATGGTCCGCTTCGAGGTCCGCGACCTGGGCCGCGACCGGCCACCCTCAGCGGGATATGACCTCATCGTGTGCCGAAACGTGCTGATCTACTTCGAGCGGTCCGTGCAACTCAGGCTGCTCGAGCAGTTCGCCGACGCCCTGCGGCCCGGCGGGCTGCTGTTTCTTGGCAAGGTCGAGTCGGTGCTGCCGCCGGTACGCCGCCGGTTCGAGACCGTCGACGGGCGGGAACGCCTGTTCCGCCGGGGAGTCTGAGTGCCCGAGCGCATCGTCGTGCCGCTGGGCGAGTTCGCTGCCGTCGCCGCTCCAGGGGAGCTTGCCGCTGTCGGCCTGGGCAGCTGCGTCGCCGTGACGCTCTGGGATCCGGTAGCTCTTGTCGGCGGGCTGGCCCACGTCCTGCTGCCGTCCGCGCCACCGGGCCGCGCCGACACGCCGGCGCGGTATGCGCTGACTGCGATCCCCCTGCTGGCCCGACGGGTGACCGCCCTGGGAGCCCAGGCGTCGCGGCTGGTGGCAACCCTGTCGGGCGGCGCCGCGATGTTCGCGGCGCTGCAGCCACCGGGGTCGATCCAGACGGGGGAGCGGAACGTGCTCGCGGCGCGCGAGGCGCTGCGCGAAATGGGGGTCGTGGCGCGCGGTGAGTGGGTCGGCGGCGAGTTCGGCAGGTCGGTGCGCTTCGACGTCGGCACCGGAGTCGTGACGGTATCCTCCGTCCGCCATGGCATCCGTCAGCTCTGACATCGCCTCGGTGCTGGTGGTCGACGACAGCGCCTTCTTCCGCAAGGTGCTGTCCGATCTGATCGCCGCCTCGGGGGAGTTCCGGGTGGCCGGGACGGCGCGCAACGGGATGGACGCGATCCGCAAGGCGCACCAGCTCCGTCCCGACCTGATCACGATTGACCTGGAGATGCCGGAACTCGACGGCCTCGAGGCGATTGGCTACCTGATGTCCGAGCAGCCGGTCCCGATCGTCGTGGTGAGTGCTTACGCCGGCGCGGGCACGGCGGCCGCCATTCGCGCGCTCGAGCTCGGGGCCGTGGAACTGGTCGCCAAGGACGCCGACCGGACGCCCGACGCGATGGCCCGGCTGCAGGGGGCGGTGCTCTCGGCGCTCCGGGCCGCTCGATCCGCCGATCTCGGCTGCCTGCCGGTGCTGGCCCGCCCCTCCCGCCCGGCGCTGGTCTCGCGGGATGGACTGTCGCGGCGTGCTGGCGTGGCGGTCGTGATTGCTGCCTCCACCGGCGGGCCCCGGGCCCTCGCCGAGGTGATTCCGGCCCTGCCGGCCGACCTCGGGGCGGCGGTCCTCATTGTCCAGCACCTGCCTCCCGGATTCACCCGGAGCCTGGCCGAGCGGTTGGCGTCACAGAGCCGGATTGCGGTGGTCGAGGCAGGTGACCACACTCCAGTCATGCGCGACACCGCATACGTCGCCCCGGGAGACTGGCACATGGCCGTGGTCGCGGCGCCCGGCGGGCCCCGGCTGCAGCTCACCCGTGAGGCGCCGGTCTGGGGGGTGCGGCCGGCCGCCGACCCGCTCTTCCGATCCGCCGTCGCCGTCTTCGGTGCGGCCACGGTCGGCGTGGTGCTGACCGGCATTGGCAAGGATGGCGCGGAAGGGCTGCGCCTGGTCCGCGGCGCGGGCGGCTACGGGATCGCCCAGGATCGCGGCACGTCGGCCGTGTTCGGGATGCCGGCGGCGGCACAGGCGGCGGGCGGGGCCAGCGCTGTCCTGCCTTTGGGGCGCATCGCCGGGGCCATCGCGGACGCGGTCCGGCTGGCACAGGTGGCCGGAGGTGGCGCGTGAGCGGGGACGGGCTGAGCACGCTCCGGGCAGAATACGAGGCCATTCGCGCCTCGCTCGCGGAGGCGCGCACCCCGGCCCAGCGCGAACCGCTGAAGCGGCGGCTGATGGAGATCTACCGGGCGACCGATGCCATGCTCACCGAGGCGGCCCGCCTCAAGGAGGAACTCCGCGCCCTCGCCGAGCAGGGACGACGGGCGGCCGGGGGCGCCGGGAATCCGCCCCGGCCGCCGGAACCACGGCCCGCCGGGGTGCGGCAGGACCGGCTGGGAGCCTCGACCTACATGGAGAAGGGCTGGCACCTGATTACGCTCGGTGATCATGCCGGTGCAGTGACGGCGCTCCAGCGGGCCCTCGAGCTGGCCCCCGAGGATCCGCAGTGCCGCGCCCTCCTC
>DASWBQ010000378.1:0-4476 GCA_036390535.1 Gemmatimonadales bacterium
GGTGATGATCACCGGCGTGGCCGAGGTGAAGAGCGCGGTGGAGTGCATGCAGCTCGGAGCCCTCGACTACCTGGCCAAGCCGCTGCAGGTGGAGGAGGTCCGAGCGCGGGTGCACCACGCGCTCGACCGGCAGCGGCTGACCCTGGAGAACCGGTACCTGCAGGAGAGTTACCAGGAGCGGCTGGAAACCCAGCTGCGCGAGCTGTCGCGCCGGAACAAGGAGATGTTCCTGGGGCAGGTGCAGATGGCGGCGCGGATGCTGGAGAAGAAGGACGAGTACACCCGGGGCCACTCCGACCGGGTGGCGGAGTACGGGGTCCGGACCGCGATCCAACTGGGGTTCACGGGAGCGATCCTCGAGGAGATCCGGCTGGGGGGCATCCTCCACGACATCGGGAAGATCGGGGTGCGGGACGCGGTACTGAACAAGCCGGGTCCGCTGTCGCCGAAGGAGTTCGAGGAGATCCGGCTCCACGTCCTGGCCGGGGAGGAGATCCTGGAGCCGCTGCGACGGGACCATCCGGTGGTGCTCGATATCGTGCGCTCGCACCACGAGCACCTCGACGGGACCGGGTTCCCGGACGGACTGGCCGGCGATGAGATCCCGCTGCTGGCCCGGGTGGTGTCGGTGGCAGACGCCTTCGACGCGATGACGACCTCCAGGGCGTACCGGGAGTGCCGGAGCGCCACCGAGGCGTTGGAGGAGCTGGAGACGTGGGCAGGGCGGCAGTTCGACCCGCTGGTGGTGGCGGCGTTCCGCCGGGCGTTCCCGGATCCGGAGCGGCTGCCCATTTCGGTCGTCGAGCGAGCGGCCTAGTCGCGGGCGGCCGGTCCCGGCAGGCGCCGCCGCCACGGGCGGCTGATCTCGGTGGGCGTTGCGGCTGCCGCCGCGGCGCTGAGGGCCAATCGCCATCCGAATCCGAACCGGGAATTGCCGGCCCAACGCGCTCGCGCCGGCCCCGCAGCCGTCCCCCTCGTGCCGCCCGTCCGCCCTTATCTTTCCCGTCCATGTCCGACACCCTGATGATCAGCGTCTCCGGAATGCGCGGCCACGTGGGCCGCGACCTGACGCCCGAGCTGGTGGCGCGCTATGCCGCGGCCCTGGGGACGTGGGCCCGCGATGGGGGCAGGCCGGTGGTGGTGCTGGGCCGCGACGCGCGGACCAGCGGGGCGATGTTCGCGCACGCCGCCAGCGCCGGGCTGATGGCAGTGGGATGCGACGTGATGGACATCGGGATCGTGCCCACGCCCACCACCCAGCTGGCGGTCGAGCATCATGGTGCCGGCGCCGGGCTGATGCTCAGCGCGTCGCACAACCCGATCGAGTGGAATGCGCTCAAGTTCATCGGCCCGGATGGGATCTTCCTCGATGCCGAGGCGGGGGCGAGGGTGCGGGCGATCGCGGAGGGCGGGCCGCCGTGGAACGGTTGGGACGGGATGGGCCGGCTCCATGTCGACCCGGACGCGATCCCGAGGCACCTCGACCTGGTACTGGCGCTGCCCTGGCTCGACGTGGCGGCGATCCGGGCCCGGGGGTTCAAGGTGGCGCTGGACTGTGTTCATGGGGCGGGCGGGGCCGTCATACCGACGTTGCTGGAGCGACTGGGCTGCCGGGTGACCGGGATCGGACTCGAGACCGACGGCCGGTTTCCACGGGAGCCGGAGCCCGTCCCCGAGAACCTGGCGGATCTGGGCGCGCTGGTGCGGGAGTCGGGGGCCGACATCGGGATGGCGGTGGATCCCGACGTGGACCGGCTGGCGCTGGTGGACGAGGCGGGGCGGGCGATCGGGGAGGATTACACCCTCGCCTTCGCCGTCCGGGCCGTCCTGGGACGGGCGGACGGGCAGACGGGCAGACGGGCGGTGGTCGCCAACCTGTCGACGTCCCGGGTGGTGGAGGACGCGGCGGTGTCTCTGGGGGGGCGGTTCGTCAGGGCTCCCGTGGGCGAGGCGAACGTCGCGCAGATGATCAAAGATGAGAACGCTCTCATTGGCGGCGAAGGGAACGGCGGGGTGATTCTCCCCTCGCTCCACATCGGCCGAGACGCCCCCCTCGGGGTGGCCCTCGTCTTGCAATACCTGGTGGACGCGCAAGCGCCGGTCAGTGTGATGGTTAGCAGCGCTCCGCAGTACCGGATCGTGAAGGCGAAGGCGCCGCGCGGCGCCGACCTCCGGGCCCTCTACGCCAGCCTGCGGGCCCGGTTCGCGGACGCCGAGGCCGATGATCGGGACGGGCTCCGCCTGGCCTGGGCGGACCGATGGTTGCACGTCCGGCCGTCGGGGACCGAACCGATCGTGCGGCTGATCGCGGAGGCGCCGACCGCGGGGGAGGCGGAGGGGTTGATCGCCGCAGGCCGTGCGGCGATGGCCTGATGGCCTGACGGGCGGACGGGCGGACGGGCGGAGGTTCGGCCCATTCGTGGTCCCCACAATGGGGAAGTCACTATGTGCGGAATCGTCGGATACGTAGGGCCACGTCCCGCCGCCTCGATCCTGCTCGAGGGGCTCCGGCGCATGGAGTACCGCGGCTATGACTCCGCCGGGCTGGCGATCATCAACGGTGACGGCCTCAAGATCCGGAAGGCGGCGGGGAAGCTCTCGATCCTGAGCGACGAGCTCAAGCGGCAGGGGATGCCGGCCGGCACGATCGGGATCGGGCACACCCGGTGGGCGACCCACGGTGCGCCGACCACCCCCAACGCCCACCCGCACACCGACAAGACAGGCCGGATCGCCCTGATCCACAACGGCATCATCGAGAATGCCTCCGCCCTCCGGACCCTGCTGCAGCAGCGGGGGCACACCTTCACGTCCGAGACCGACACCGAGGTGCTGGCCCACCTGATCGGCGAGTACTACACCGACTCGCTCGAGGACGCCGTGGTGCTGGCGCTCCGCGACGTGGACGGCGCCTACGGAATCGCGGTGATCTCCGAGGACGAGCCCGACGTCCTGGTGTCGGCCCGGAACGGGTCGCCGCTGCTGGTGGGAGTGGGGGAGAACGAGTGGCTGGTGGCCTCGGACGCCTCGGCGGTCCTCCAGCACACCCGGTCGGTGGTCTACCTCGACGACGGCGAGATGGCGGTGCTGACCCGCGACGGCTACCGGGTCCGGAACCTGGCGCAGGCCTACGTCGACAAGCCGGTCAGCCAGATCGAGTGGGACCTGGCCACGATCGAGCGCGGCGGGTTCGCGCACTTCATGCTCAAGGAGATCTTCGACCAGCCGGAGGCGGTCGCCAACACGATGCGCGGCCACCTCCTCGAGGAGGAAGGGACCTCGCGGGTGAAGGGCCTCAACCTCAGCGACGACGAGCTCAAGGGGATCGAGCGGATCGTGATCACCGCCTGCGGCACCTCCTGGCACGCCGGCCTGATCGGCGAGTACATGCTCGAGGAGCTGGCCCGGATCCCGGTGGAGGTGGAATACGCCTCGGAGTTCCGCTACCGGAACCCGGTGCTGGACCGGAGGACATTGGTGATCGCGGTGTCGCAGTCGGGCGAGACGGCCGACACCCTGGCGGCGGTGCGCGAAGCCAAGCGGCGCGGCGCCCGCACGATCGGGCTGGTGAACGTGGTGGGCTCGACGATCGCGCGCGAGGTCGACGGCGGGCTCTACCTGCGGGCCGGTCCGGAGATCGGGGTGGCGAGCACCAAGGCGTTCAGCTGCCAGGTGACGGCCTTCGCCCTGGTGGCGCTGCGGCTGGCGCGGCTCCGCCACATGAGCATCATCCAGGGGCGCGAGTTCATCGAGCACCTGAGGGCACTGCCGGTGCTGCTGCAGCGGGTGCTGGACAAGGCGGGGGAGGTGGAGCGGCTGCTCGACATCTTCGAGGGCTCCAGCAACGCCCTCTACCTGGGCCGCGGGGTCAACTTCCCGGCGGCGCTCGAGGGGGCGCTCAAGCTCAAGGAGATCTCCTACATCCACGCCGAGGGGTACCCGGCGGCGGAGATGAAGCACGGGCCGATCGCCCTGATCGACGCCAACATGCCGGTGGTCTTCATCGCGCCCAAGGACGCGGTGCACTCGAAGATCGTGAGCAACATCGAGGAGGTGAAGGCGCGGGGCGGCCGGGTGATCGCACTGGTCACCGAGGGCGACACCGACATCGCCCGGCTGGCCGAGCACACGTTCGCGATCCCGGAAACCCACGACCTGCTGACGCCGATCCTGACGAGCGTGCCGCTGCAGCTGCTGGCCTATCACATGGCGGTGCACCGCGGCTGCAACGTGGACCAGCCGAGGAACCTGGCGAAGAGCGTGACGGTGGAGTAGGCGGCAGGGCGGCAGGGCGGCAGGACGGCAGGGCGGCAGGACGGCCGGGCGGCACAACTCCCCTGTTCCCTGTTCCCTGTTCCCTGGCTCCCCCTGCGCGGTTCCCATTTCCGGGCTAGTTTCTCCCCATGGCCGACCTCCTGGCGCGGGCGCAGGCGGCGCTGGCATCCCGGTTCCGGGTCGAGCGGGAGCTGGGCCGGG
>DASWBQ010000379.1:0-3548 GCA_036390535.1 Gemmatimonadales bacterium
GCAGCGATCAGCGGTCAGCGATAAGCGATAAGCGATCGGCCATCAAACCGACGGGCATTCATCGCCACCGCGGAACCCTTCGCTCCCACGCTGCCCTCCGATCGCTGATTGCTGGTCGCTGATCGCTGACTCAAGTACGGACAGGGTGGGATTCGAACCCACGATACCGTTACCGGTATACCGGTTTTCGAGACCGGCTCCTTCAGCCACTCGGACACCTGTCCAGCGGGGGCGTAAACTATTGGGGCAATGCGAGTTGCGCAAGCCTCGCAGGACCAGGATGCTCACCGGCGCCCGGCGAAGAAGCTGCGGAGCAGCTTCCCGCATTCCTCGGCCAGCACACCGGCGAGCACCTCCGCCCGGTGGTTCAGCCGGGGGTGGCGGAGTAGATCCCCGACGGATCCCGCCATGCCGGCCTTGTCATCCCAGGCCCCGAAGACGACCCGGCCCACCTTGGTCAGGACGATGGCCCCCGAGCACTGGGCACAGGGCTCGAGCGTCACGTAGAGGGTGGCCTCGGTCAGCCGGTCGGTTCCCAGCACCTCCAGCGCCGCCCGGATCGCGAGCACCTCCGCGTGCGCGGTCGGATCACGCCGGGCGACCATCTCATTGTGCGCCGAGGCAACCACCCTTCCCCCGCTGACGACCACCGCGCCGACCGGGACTTCGCCCAGGTCCTGAGCTACCCGGGCTTCCCGAAGGGCGGCTGCCATCCCCTCGAGGTCGGCGGTCGTCAGTGGCGTCATCAGGGAAAACTACCCTCGGCTTGCGCCGGCCGAAGCGCGCGGTGAATCTCAAGCACCTCTACCCCTCCTCCCATGCCCAATCCCACCCGCCGCCAGTTCCTCCGCCACTCGGCGTCGTGTGCCGCCCACGTCGCCCTCGCGGCCTCGGTCATCCCCCGTGCGCTCCGGGCCGAGTGGACCCGGTCGCTGGCCGGGCCGGTCGTGGCGGAGGAGAAGTTCGGCCGACTCGAACGGGTCGCCGAGGGCGTCTGGGCCCTCGTGTCCACCCCGCTCGGGGGCGACATGACCACGGTGGCGAACGGCGGCCTGATCGCCGGACGCAGCGGGGTGCTCGCGGTCGAGGGCTTCATGCAACCCGGCGGCGCCCAGTGGCTGGCCGAACAGGCGATGACGCTGACGGGACGCCGGCCAACTCACGTCGCGCTGACCCACTATCACGCCGACCACGTCAACGGCCTCGCCGGGTACGGTGCGGGGGAAGCCGCGCCGAACGTCCTGAGCACCCCCGCAACCCGTGACCTCGCGCTGGAGCGGAACCGGTCCGCCGACGCGTTGACGATCTCCGCGCTTCGCGGTGCCGCCCGCCTCGAGTCCGGCGCGCTCGACCTCGGCGGGCGAACGGTACGAGTGACCACCCGGCAGGGCCACACGGCAAGCGATGTGTTCATCGAGCTCGACGACCCGGCGATCACCTTCTGCGGGGACCTGGTCTGGAACGGGATGTTCCCGAACTACGTCGACGCCACCCCGTCGGCCCTGCACGCCAGCGTCGGGAGCATTCGGCGTCCGGGAGCCATCTACATCCCGGGCCACGGACCAGTGGGCCGCGACGGCGAGTTCGATCGCTACGTGGCGATGCTGGAGGCGGTGGAAGAGGCGGCCCGCCGGGCGCATGCCGCCGGGACGCCCGCCGCGGAGGCAGGAGCCGCCTTCGCTCTGCCGCCCTCCCTGGGCGAGTGGGTGCTGTTCAACAAAGTCTTCTTCGAGCGGGCGTTTGCCGCCTGGTACCGGGAACTGAGCGGCTGAGGCGACCTCAGCCCGTGGCCTTGGGCGGAATCACGGTCCCGAAGACGTGGTCCCAGAGGGGAGTGCTTACCCCATACGCCCGGTCCTCGTCGATGTAATGGTGGCGGAGGTGGTACTCCTTCAGGAACTTCCCGACGGGTCCCTTCATCGGCCAGTGGTGGGTGGCGTAGTGGATGGTGTCGTACGCCACGTAGCCCACCAGGAAGGCCGCAAACACCAGCGGGGCCGCGCCGCCAAACACGAAGTGGAAGCCGAGGCCGAACAGCGCCGCCAGCGGGATGCTGACGGCTGGCGGCATGACCAGGCGGGTGCTGTCCCGGGGGTAGGCGTGGTGAATTCCATGGGCCAGAAAGTGGACCCGCTGGCCGACCACACTGCGCGGGTGATAGTGAAACACCCACCGGTGCATGACGTACTCGGTCAGGGTCCAGAGGATCAGGCCGAAAGCGACCAGACCGACCGCCGGGAAGAAGCTCGCCGTCCGCAAGCCCACCCAGGCGAACCACGCGGCCACCGGCAGGAAGAGGACGGCGGGCGTCGCGGGATGGACATGCGACAGCCGTTCCAGGTAGGCATGCTTGAAGAGGGGAACGGTCTCGTCGCGATTGGAAACGAACTTGGCGGGCATGGAGCTCTGGCTGGGTACGGTTCAGACGGGGCTTCGGCGGTCTGTCTATATTCCTCAATAGTAATGCATCCCGCCTCCCCAGAGAAGCTCGCCCGCGTCACTCGAAGCGCAGTTCCCCACCCTCTGCGCCGACCCGGATGGTGTCGCCTTCGCCGAATCGGCCCTCGAGCACCTCGAGGGCGAGGGGATTCTGCAGCTTCGCCTGGACCACCCGCTTGAGCGGCCGGGCGCCATAGACCGGGTCGTACCCCCATTCCGCCAGGAGGTGTTTCGCCTGGTCGGTGATGTTCAGCGTCAGCTTGCGGCCCGCCAGGAGCTTCCGGAGATGGCCCAGCTGCAGCTCGACGATCCGGCCGATGTCCTCACGACTCAAGGGCCTGAAGACGACGATGTCGTCCACCCGGTTGAGGAACTCGGGCCGGAAGTGGACCCGGAGTTCGCCCCGGACCCGGTTCGCGGTGGCTTCCCATTGCGCGTCGGAGGGTGATGCCGCCCAGTCGAGGATGTGGGCCGACCCGATGTTCGAGGTCATGATGATCACGGTGTTCCGGAAATCCACCGTCCGGCCCTGGCTGTCGGTCAGCCGTCCCTCGTCGAGGATCTGCAGCAGGACATTGAACACGTCCGGATGGGCCTTCTCAATTTCGTCGAAGAGGATGACGCTGTAGGGCCGGCGGCGGACCGCCTCGGTGAGCTGGCCGCCCTCCTCGTAGCCGACGTACCCAGGGGGCGCCCCGATCATCCGGGCCACGGAGTGCTTCTCCATGTACTCGGACATGTCGAGCCGGACCATGGCGCGCTCGTCGTCGAAGAGGAACTGGGCCAGGGCCCGGGCGGTCTCGGTCTTCCCCACGCCGGTCGGGCCGAGGAAGATGAACGAGCCCATCGGCCGGTTCGGGTCCTGGAGGCCGGCCCGGCTCCGGCGCACGGCGTTGGAGACGGCGCTGACCGCCTCCTCCTGCCCCACGACCCGGCGATGCAGCTCGGCCTCCAGCCGGGTCAGCCGCTCCCGGTCGGACTCCAGCATCTTGGAGACCGGGATGCCGGTCCACCGGCTGACGATGTCGGCGATATCCTCGGCGTCCACTTCCTCGCGGAGATATCGGGCCGTCTTCTGCACTTCCCCCAGCCGGGCCTCCTCGGTCTGG
>DASWBQ010000380.1:0-2126 GCA_036390535.1 Gemmatimonadales bacterium
GGTGGAGAGCGCTACGTTCAACATCAGGCCGTAAAGCGGCGGCGCGCGCACCGAGGCCCTCGCTGTCGGGATGACGCCAACCCGCCCTGCGGTCCGGTCGGCGTCAGTTGACCCCCCCGGCCTCCGCCGCTAAGTTCTTGCCCCGCGCCCTGGTGGTGAAACTGGTAGACACGCTATCTTGAGGGGGTAGTGCCGAAAGGCGTCGCGGTTCGAATCCGCGCCAGGGCATGCAGGTGCTTTCTTTCCCGCGCCACTGTAGCTCAGGGGTAGAGCTCTCGATTCGTAATCGAGCGGTCGTCGGTTCAAATCCGACCAGTGGCTCTCGCTCCCTCCAGCCCACCCTCCGGTGGGCTTCTTGTTGCCGCCCTGCCGCCCTGCCCCCCTGCCGACTATTCTGACCCCGTGAGACTCCGCCTCGCCGCCGTCGCAGCCGTACTCTGGGTCGCCGGCCTGATGGCCTGCATGGGAGGGCCCCGTCCGGTCACCGCGCCCGTCACGGTGCCGGCGCCGGAGAGCATCACCCACTCCATCATCCTCATCGGCGATGCCGGCGCGCCCGCGCCGGGCGATCCCGTGCTCGCCGCCCTCGAGCGGGCCGCGGCCCGCGCCCCGTCTCGCACCTCCGTCGTCTTCCTCGGCGACAACGTCTACCCGGCCGGGCTGCCCGAGGCCGGCAGCGCCGATCGCGTCGAGAGCGAGCGCCGCCTCCTGCAGCAGCTCGACGCGGTGGCCCGGGCCGGGGCCGCCGGCTACCTGATCGCCGGCAACCACGACTGGTTCAAGAACGCTCCCGGCGGCTGGGAGGCGATCCGGCGGCAGGAGGCGTTCATCCAGGAGCGCGGCGGAGGCCGCCTCGTCCTGCTGCCCGGCGGCGGTTGCCCCGGTCCCGAAGTGCGCGATGCCGGCCCGATCCGCCTGGTGCTGCTGAACACCCCCTGGTGGTTCAACGCCGGTGATCGCCCCGAGGCTGGGTCCACCTGCCTGGCCGATACCCCGGACGAACTCGAAGGCAGCCTGCGGAACATCCTCGCCGCCAACGCCGGTCGGCCCGTGGTCCTCGTGGGGCACCATCCCATCGCCTCCGCGAGCGAGCACGGCGGCCACTTCAACCTCCGCCAGCACCTCTTTCCCCTCACCGAACTCGCCCCGTGGGCCTGGCTGCCGCTGCCCGTCGTCGGGTCGCTCTATCCGGCCTACCGCTCCCTGGGCTTCGCCAGCCAGGACCTCTCCAGCGGGATCTACACCTCCTACCGGGAGATGATCGGCCGCGCCATGCGCGACCACCCGCCGCTCCTGGTGGCCGCCGGGCACGAGCACACCCTCCAGGTCATGGAGGGCATCCCCTGGCTGGTGGTGAGCGGGACCGGGTACTTCGGCCACGCCTCCCCCGCCGGCTGGTTCGAGAACACCCGCTATGCCTCCTCCGCGGCCGGCTGGGTCCAGCTGGATGCCCTGGCCGACGGCCGGATCCGGATGGCGGTGATCGAGATCGCGAAGGACGGGACGATGCGGGAGGCCTTCTCGACGTACTTGCACGGGAGAGAGCGGGATGGAGCGGGATGAGACGGGAGGCAGGTTCCCACCCTCTCCCGCCGTATCCCGCTTTCTCCCGCCTTCTCCCGTCCTCTCCCGCCATATCCCGCCCCATCCCGGCCGCAGTATCTTCTCCCCATCCCCCTTACCTTAGGACCAATGGGCGACGATACGAGGCGGTCCGGTCCGTTCGGCTGGTTCGAGGAGCATCCGCTCTCGCGGCTCCTGGTCTACTACGTCGTCGTCGGCGTGGTGATCTACCTGCTGGATGCCAGGGTGCCGGCCTTCCACACCACCTTCATGCAGGGGGTCCAGACCGAGGCGACCCTGGACTTCTCCCGGGAGAGCTTCGAGATCGCCGCCACGGCCTCCCAGCAGCAGATGGCGGCGCTGGGTGTCGGCCTGACGACCACGATCGCGATGGCGATCGCCTTCATCCTGATCCTTCCGGTCGTCTGGCTCTACGCCTACACCCGGCACAAGCGGGGCTACCAGCAGTCCCTCGCCCAGACGCTGGTCATCCTGCCGGTGGTCGTCGCCGGCGTGGTCATCCTCGTGAAGGGCAGCATCCCGCTCGCCTTCTCGCTCGGTGG
>DASWBQ010000381.1:0-3579 GCA_036390535.1 Gemmatimonadales bacterium
CCCTCCGCGGCCAGGGGGGGACGGAGGTGCCCGCCCCTCCGGACGTCGTCTTCGACCGGGCGGTCGGCCTGCCCGACAGCTACGTCCCGGACGACGAGAGCAAGCTGTCGCTGTACCGCAGACTGGCGCGGGCGGCCACGCTTGGCGAAATTACTGAGCTTGGCCAGGAACTGCGCGAGCGGTTCGGTCCTCTCCCGCCGGAGTCGGAACACCTCCTGGACATGACCCGGCTGCGGGTCGTCGGGGCGGCCCTCGGGCTCCAGCATGTGCTGGTGCGGGGAGAGGAGGCGCGGCTCACCTTCCGGCAGGGGGCCACCCCCCGTCTGGCTGGGCTGAACGCGGCGCTGGAAGACGTCCAGCTCGCGGCCGAGGTGCGCCGGACCATGCCGCTGGCCCTCCGACTCGAGCGGCTGGGTGGCCAGGAGTTGGTTCCAGCGCTGGTCCGGGCCCTCCGGGCGGCACTGGGCAACACAACCTGAACGCGAAGATTTCGCGAGGAGCGCTGGGATGCGTCGTACGATGATGGTGGCGGTGATCGCCGGCAGTCTGTCCCTGACCGCCTGCGAAGGCCTCAAGGACGCCTTCTCCCCGAAGGCCAACGTGGTGGCCACCGCCGGCAGCCGCAAGCTCGAAACCGACAAGCTGGTGGAGATGCTCGGCAAGGTGCCGGGCGGCCAGGTGCCTCCGGATGGCGTCGCCTTCGTGGCCAACCTCTGGGTCGACCTCAACCTCTTCACCGCGGCCCGGATCAACGGCACCATCGCCGCCGACTCCGGCGCCTTCGCGCGGATCATGTGGCCCCAGATCCTCCAGAGCCGGATTCAGGCCTGGCAGGACACCCTCGCCGCCCGGCGTCCGGCGCCCACCGAGGCCTCGGCCGACAGCACCTACGCCGCCGGCGAGGCGCGGGTCTTCCAGCACATCATCGTGACCGCCAATGGGACCAGCGCGGCCGACACCGCGGCTGCCCGGGCGCGGATCGGGGGGCTGCTCGCCCAGATTCGCCGGGGCGCCGACTTCGGCGGCATCGCGGCGAGCACCAATGCCGACGCCAGCCGCCAGGACCAGGGCTACCTCCCGGTCGGGCCCAAGGGCCAGTTCGTCCCCGAGTTCGAGAACGCCGCCTGGGAGCTGGAGCCGGGCCAGGTCAGCGATGTGGTGCAGAGTCCGTTCGGCTTCCACCTGATTCGCCGGCCGGCCCAGGCGGAGGCCCAGCAGCGCTTCCTCGCCTACCTCCAGCAGAGCGGCCGCCAGCGCGCGGACTCGACCTACATCGCCGACCTCACCAAGGGCTACGCGCTCAAGGTCGATGCCGAGGCGGGGAAGCGGGTCAAGGAGGGGGCCAAGGATCTCGAGGCCGCCCGGAAGAGCGGCGCCCGCCTCGCCAGCTTCAAGGGCGGCGCCTTCACGATGATGGACTTCGCCAGGTGGATGGAGGCCCTGCCTCCGGTGGCGGCCCGCCAGATCGAGGCGCAGCCTGATTCCGTCCTCACCGGCTTCGTGGACGGGCTGGTCCAGAACACCCTGGTCGTCCGGCAGATGGACTCGGCCAACCTCGTGGTGCCCGACACCGAGCGGCAGGCGCTGGAACTTGCCTTCCGGGCGACCGTCGACCAGCTCGCCGGCGCGATCGGCCTTGCCGACGGCTTCGTCGCCGACACCACCAAGCCCGTGGCGGAGCGGCTCGACTCGGCGTACGTGAAGGTGGACAGCTTCCTCGAACAGCTGATGCTGGGTCAGGCCCAGTTCCGCCCGCTGCCGGGCCCGCTGACCGGCTACCTCCGTGAGAAGTCGAAGTACCGGGTCAACCGCGCCGGCCTGACCCGGGCCACCGAGCTGGTCACCGCCAGGCAGAAGGCCGATTCGGCGGCGGCGGCCGGCCAGGCCCCCGTCCAGCCCGGTCCGGTCCAGCCGGCGCCGGGCGGGCCGCCAGTTCCCCCCGCCCCGCAGCCATGACGTCGCGGGTCGGCACCCGGGCCCTCTTCGTAGCCGCGCTCCTCCTCGGGGGCGCGGCTGCGCCGCTTTGGGGCCAGCAGGTCGACACCGTCGACCGGGTGCTTGCGGTCGTGGGCTACACGCCCATCCTGGCGTCCGAGCTGGACGAGGAGCTCTTTGCCCGCTTCCCCGACCGCACCACCCTGCCGCCGGAAGGCCCCCAGCGGACCGCCCTCAAGAAGCAGCTGCTGCAGGAGCTCATCGACATCGAGCTGCTCTACCAGGCGGCCCTCAAGGACACCACCGTCAAGGTCACCGACGAGCAGGTCAACGCCGCCGTGGACCAGCAGCTCCGGAACGTCCGGCAGAAGTTTCCCTCCGATGCCGCCTTCCGCGCCGAGGTCCAGGGGACCGGATTCCAGACCACCGACGAATACCGCGCCTGGCTGACCGAACGGCAGCGGAAGGAGCTGGTCCGCAACCAGTACCTCGAGAACCTCCGGGGCAGCGGCAAGCTCAAGGCGGTGATTCCCACCGAGAAGGAGCTGAGGGCCGCCTACGAAGAGCGGAAGACGGGCCAGCAGCGGCCCGAGACCGTCAGCTTCCAGCAGGTGGTGATCGCCCCGAGTGCGGCCCCGGAGGCCAAGGCGCGGGCCCGCGCCCTGGCGGACTCCATCATCCGCGAACTGCGGAAGGGCGCCGATTTCACCGTCGCGGCCAAGCGGTTCTCCCAGGACCCCGGCAGCAAGGACCTGGGCGGCTCGCTGGGCTGGTTCCGCCGCGGCATCATGCACAAGAACTTCGAGGACGCCGCCTTCGGCCTGCGCCCCGGGATCGTCTCCGATCCGGTCGAGACGCCCTTCGGCCTCCACATCATCCAGGTGGAGCGGATCCAGCCCGCCGAGGTCTCCGCCAGGCACATCCTGATCATGCCGGACCTCCGCCAGGAGGACGCCGACTCGGCGCGCGCCCTGGCCGAGCGGGTCCGCGCGGCCCTGCTGGCCGGCGCCCCGATCGACTCGCTCCAGCGGCTCTACAACGATCCGCTCGAGGAGAAGGACATCCGCGACTTCCCGGCGGACAAGCTGCTGCCCACCTATACCGGGCCGCTCGGCGGGCTCAAGGCCGGCGAGGTCGGGGAGGTCTTCCGGCTCGAGTCGCCGGGCGACCCGATGCGGTCGAAGTTCGCCGTGGTGCAGCTCATCGATCGGAAGGCCGCGGGCGAGTACCAGTACCAGGACGTGAAGGACATGCTCCGGAACCAGCTCGGCGAGCAGCTCGCCATCCGGCGCTATCTCGACCGGCTCCGCTCGGCGGCCTACGTGGAGGTGCGGGGGTCGTGAGCCGGCCGCGGATCGCCGTCACCCTCGGGGATCCGCGCGGCATCGGGCCGGAAATCACCGCCGCGGCCCTGGCCGGCGGCGTGGACGCCAACGTCACCGTCATCGGTCCCGACGACCTGATCGCCGCGCTCCCCGCGGCCGCCCGGATCGGCGTCGGGGCCTGGCACCAGGGGAGCGGCGAGGCCACCGGGCCCGACGCGCGCGCCCGCGCGCTCCGGGCCGGTGCCCTCGCGGGGAGGGCCATCGAGACCGGCGCCCGCCTCGCCCTCGACGGCATCGTCGATGCCCTGGTCACCGCCCC
>DASWBQ010000382.1:0-4057 GCA_036390535.1 Gemmatimonadales bacterium
CGATCAGGAACGCGTGCGGATGGCCGGCGTTGGCGTAGCGGAGCTTCCCTGACTTGCGGTCGAGGACGGCGTAGAAGGCGGAGGCGTACATCTCGGTGTCCGACAGGCGGCCCAGGAGACTTTGCCGCAGCTTCCGAAGGGTCTCGGCGGGCCCGGTCGCGGCGGCGGTGTGAATGCCCGCCGCCGCCAGCACCAGCGCCATGACGAGCGCGGCCGACAGGCCGTGGGAGGAGACGTCTCCGAGCATGATCCCGATCCGCCCCTCGGCCAGCCGCTGGAAGGTGTAGAAGTCACCGCCCACCGACGCCACCGGAAGGCAGCGCACCGCCACCTGGGCCTCTCCCTGCAGCACGTCGGGCTCGGGCATCAGCTTCTGCTGGAGGTCGTGGGCCAGCCGGAGCTCGTCCTGGAGCCGCTGCTGCTCCCGCTCGCTGGCGGCCAGGCGGGCGTTCTCGATGGCCGCGCCGATCTGCGCGGCGACGGCGGTAACGAGCTTCCGGTCCCGCGGGGTGAAGCGGTCGGCGTTCAGTGCGTCGGTCAGGTTGATGACGCCGATCGGGCGGGCCGCCGTCCCCGGCGCCGCGAAGCTGATGGGGACGACCAGATAGGCGTTACCCCGGTAGGCCGGCTGGCCGGCGTCCTCCGGCCTCACCGGGGTCGCCCCGGCTTCCCCGGCCAGGACCCGCTGCTCCCGGAAGGCCCGGGCCGCGACCGACACCGGGTCGTCGCTTGCCACCGCAGGTGAGCGACTGCGATCGAACCCCAGCGACGCGACCACCCGGAGTCTCTGGGTGGCCTCATCATGCACCATGATCGAGGCGCGCCGGGCGCCGACGACCCGCGCGACCTGACGGATGATGGTGCGGGCGGCTTCCTCCAGGCGAACGGTCTGCCCGAGAATGTCACTGATGGCATAGAGCAGGTCGATCTCGGCATAGCGGACCGACAGTTCATCCCAGAGCCGGGCGGATTCGGACTGTGCCGCGAGAAGGATCGCCAGCAGCGGCGCCGCCAGGGCGCCGCGGGGTGTGCCCGCCGCGTCCCCTTCCCCGCCGACCTCGAGCCACAGCCCGTCGTGCTCCGGGACGGCAACGAACCAGCCGGGGCCTCCGGGGGTTGGATGACGACCCTCCGAGGCGGGGCATTCGGGCACCCACCCCGGATCGTCGCCACCGGCGAGGTGGAGACGCCCGTCGTCCTCGCGCCAGACGCGGAGCCGGACGCGGGTCATGGTGCCGAGCAGCTCGAGGGCGGGCGCGAGCCGGCCTACGAGCGTGGCAGGATCATCCAGATGGAGTTCCCCTTCTCGTTGAAGCCGACGTCGATGGCCAGGCTCCGGATGATGAAGAGTCCGCGACCGCAGGGCTCCGTCACGGTCTCGGGGTGCAGCGGGTCGGGCGTTCGGGCCGGATCGAATCCCCTGCCTTCATCCGTGACCGTCAGCCGGATCTGATTGGTGGCGCAGAGGTCGACCTGGACTTCCACCGCCTTGGCGGGATCGCCGCGATTGCCGCACTCGATCGCATTGGCGAGGGCTTCCGCCAGGACGGTCCGGAGCCGGAACCGGGTCCGCCGGCTGGGCTCGCTGCCGTCGAAGCAGGCGGCGGTGAGCAGGTCCACGGCGGGATCGACGAGGTGCACCGCACTGGGCAGCCGCAGCACGAAGCCGTGCTCGACCTCTCCGCCTGGAGGGACCGGCACCCGTTCCACCCGCAGCGCCCCCGCCTCGAGGGTCACCGCTCAGAAGCCCGCGAGGGCCCGTTCGCTGTCGGGGAAGATCTCGAACAGCGTGTCCAGCTTGGTAAGCTCGAAGAGCGACCGGAGATCCTCGTTGAGGCCGGCCAGCCGGATCGCACCGCCGGCCTCCCGGGCGCGGCGGGCGATCGTCACCAGCGCACCCAGCCCGGAGGAGTCGATATAGCCGGTCTGGCCGCAGTCGAGGAGCAGCTTGCGGGCGCCATCGTCAAGCGCCTGCTGCACGACGGCCTTGAGTTCCTGCCGGTTGCCGACGGTCAGTTGGCTGTCGAGGCCAACCCGGGTCACGTCGCCGTGCATCGAAGTGGTGAGGCCCATTGTCTCTCCGTGTCAGGTCCCCGCGGGTCGCGCCTGAAGGGCCACCATGGCGGCCACGTTCACAATATCGTCGGCGCTCGCGCCGCGCGACAGGTCGGACATCGGGCGGGTGAGCCCCTGGAAGAGCGGGCCGGTCGCCCCGGCGCCGGCGAGCCGCTGGACCAGCTTGTAGGCGATGTTCCCTGCATCGAGATCCGGGAAGACCAGCACGTTCGCCGACCCCGCCAGGGGAGACCCGGGTGCCTTCCGGTCCGCGATGTCGGGCACCAGCGCGGCATCGACCTGGAGTTCTCCGTCGGCGATCACCCCGGGGGCGAGCGCCCGGAATCGTGCCAGCGCGGCGGTGACCTTCTCGACCGCCGGCCCGCTGGCACTGCCCTTCGTGCTGAAGGAGAGGAAGGCGACCCGCGGCGCGTCGCCCACCAGGGCGGCGCGGTCGCGCGCCGCCGCCCAAGCGATGCGGGCCAGCTGCTCCGGGTCGGGATCCGCGACGACCGCGCAGTCGGTGAACGTCAGGACCCGGCCGTCCGGCAGGGCCATGTAGAACGCGGAACTGAGCAGGCCGGCGGCGGGGTCGACGCCGATCGCCCAGAGCGCCGCGCGGATGACGTCCGCCGTTGCGCAGGTGGCGCCCGCCACCGCGGCATCCGCTTCGCCGAGCGCCACGAGGCCCGCGGCGAACCGGACGGGATCCGACGCGAGATCGAGGGCATGGATGGCATCCCGCACCCGGTCCGGCTTCCGGTCCCGGAGCAGCGCCGCGACGGCGGGGAGGCGGTGATCGCGGGCCGGGTCGATCCCGTCCCCGCCCAGTACGATCGGCTCGGCGATCCGGTCGGCCCGGAGGGTGGCGGCGGCGGCCGCGACCCGCGGGTCGGCGCCTTCGGCGAGCACTACCCTGCCGGGCCGCGCCGAGGCGCGCTCCCGGAGGCGGGCGGGGAAACTCACGTGGAGAACTTCCTCCGCAGGGCCTCGCCGACCACCGGGGGCACCAGCGCGCCGACGTCGCCACCGAACCGGGCGACTTCCCGGACCAGCGTGGAGCTCACGAAGGTGAGGTTGGTGGCCGGCGCCAGGAAGACCGTCTCGAGCTGGTCGTTCAGGTGACGGTTCATCAGCGCCCGCTGCAGTTCATAGTCGAAGTCCGCCACGACGCGGAGACCCCGGACGATCAGCTGCGCGCCCCGCAGGCGGGCGAAGTCCGCGAGCAGGCCGGAGAAGGTCGCCACCTCCACGCCGGGCCAGGACCCGACCATCGACCGGAGCAGGTCAAGCCGCTCGGCGACCGAAAAGAGCGCCTGCTTGCCGACGTTGTCACCGATGGCGACGATCACCTGGTCGGCCAGACTGCGGCTCCGCCGGATCAGGTCCTCGTGCCCCCTGGTGGGCGGATCGAAGGTGCCGGGGAAGATGGCGATGCGAGTCATGGGGCATAGCAGAGGGTGAGGGCCGTGTCCCCATAGCGACGGGTTTCGTCGCCCGGAACCGGCGTGGCGGCCGCGTGCTCGACCGAAAGGATGCGCGCGAAGGGGACCCGACGGAACTGGGCGATCAGGCGGTCAGCGGCGTCCTCGCCATAGGGCGGGTCCGCGAAGGCGACGTCGTAGGCGCGCGGGTCCAGCCCCTCGGCGAACCGGAGGGCGTCGCCGCGAACGATCCGGCAGCGGCCCTCGACCCCCAGCCCGGCGACGTTGCGGCGAAGGGTGTTCAGGGCGGCGGGGGCGCGCTCCACGAAATCGACCGCTGCCGCCCCTCTCGAGAGCGCCTCCAGCCCGAGGGCCCCGGTCCCGGCGAAGAGGTCGACCACGCGCGCCCCCGGCAGCGCGGGGCCGACGATACTCATCCAGGCCTCGCGGACCCGGTCGGTGGTGGGGCGGGTCGCCCGACCGGGCGGCGCGGCGATCCGCCGACCCCCGAACTCCCCCGCGATGATCCGCGTCACCGGTCCACCGACCCCGCCGGCGAGATGGCGACCAGTCGGGCC
>DASWBQ010000383.1:0-2492 GCA_036390535.1 Gemmatimonadales bacterium
AGTTCAACGCCGCCGCCGACCAGATGCTGCGCGACCACCCGCTGGGGATCGGGTTCAACCAGTTCTCCTGGGCCCTCTCCAATGTCCCGCGGTACCGGGACAACCTGGTGGTGATGGCCAACGAGGACCAGGGCGGCGTGGCCCACCACATCTACCGCCTGACGGCGGCCGAACTGGGCTGGCCCGGGCTGGTTCTGTTCCTGGGCGTCGTCGGCCGGTTTCTCTGGCTGGCGCTCCGGGCCGGCTGGCGGCACCGGACCCTCGAGGGCTCGCTCCTGGCGATGGCGGGCCTGGGCTTCGCGGCCCTGCACCTCAGCGGCTTCCTCGAGTGGGGCTTCCGGATCACCCCGATCTTCTACCTCTTCCTCGTGATGGGCGGCTTCGCCGTGGCCCTCGAGGAACGGACCCGCGCCCTGGCGGCCGGGCAGGCACGACTCGCATGACCATCCCAACTCTTCCTCCGCCCGATGAGGCTCCCCTTCCCTTCGACCTCCGCACCATCGGGATCGCGATGCGGGCCCGCGGCCGCGCACTGGCGGTGGTGCTGCTGGCGGCGCTTGCCATCGGCGTGACCGGCGGGCTCACCGTCGGGAAGCGGGAGTACGCCGCCGACACCGTGCTGCTGCACCGGCCGATCCGGGCCGGCGGCCAGGAGACCGGAACCGCCGATTCCCTGCCACTCCAGACGCAGGCCAACCTGGTGAAGGTGCGCGCCAACCTGGAGGAGACCAGGAAGCGCCTCGGGTTGGGCACCACGCTCGAGCAGCTGGGGGCCGCGGTCAGCGTGACGATCCAGAAGAACACCAGCCTGCTGGTGATCACGGCGCGTTGGGACGACCCCGCTGCCGCCGCGGGCATCAGCAACACCCTGCGGGACGTGTTCCTCGCCAACCAGGCCCGGCTCCAGTATCGCGACGACCTGGCGGTGGCCCAGTACCTCCTCCGGGAGACGACCCTCCGGAAGCAGATGCTGGACGCCCAGGTGGTGAGCCTCGACGGGGTGATTGCCAACCTGCAGGGCCGGGTGGCCCGGGAGCGGCAATCGCGTCCCGACATCGAGAGCTTGAGCGACCTCAACATCCGGATCGGGAAGCTGCGCGAGGCGATCTACGACGACCGGAAGATCCGGTCGGACGCCGCCGAGCTGGCCGTCAAGGAGCTGGAGCTGGAGCGGGCCCGCAAAGGCCTGGCGGACGGCGTCATCTCGCAGGCGGAATTCGAGGAGGCCAAGGCGGCCTACGAGAAGCAGCGGATCCAGGCGGAAGACACCGACCAGATCAAGACCTGGAAGTCCGACCTGCAGCGGCTCAACGGCATGGTGCTGCCATCGGACAGCAAGGCGATGCCCTCGTCGGTGGCCCTGCAGGAGGTGATGGTGAAGGCCGCCCTGCTGGAGTTCGAGCGGGTCGGGGTGACGGAGAAGCTGGCGCAGCTCGAACGGCTCCGGGATGACGCCGAGGCGAGGATGAATGCGTTCGAGGCCTCGATCCAGGGGTCGGGCGAGGCCCCGATCCTCCTCGACCCGCGGAAGTCCGATTTCCGGCTGATCTCCGAGGCACGCGTCCCCACCGCACCCCTCAAGTCCAACCGGCGCATCCTGTTCATGATGCTGGCGGCGTTCACACTGGTCGCCGGCGCCGGCGCCATCGTCGCCCGAGAAGTGTTCCACGGTGCCAGCCGCTCCGCACCCGAACTGGCGGCCCGTCACCAGCTGGACCGGGTGCTGGCGCTGCCGCAGCGGGCGGATGGAGACCTGGTGGATCACCCGGAGGCCCGCGAGCAGATCCGGCGCGCGGCCCAGCAGCTGCTGCCCGCGAGCGCGGGTCGGGGCGCCAGGATCCTGGTCGTCTCCGCCGAAGAGGGCGAGGGACGCACCACGGTCGCCACGGCGGTTTCCGCCAGCCTGGGGCGGATGGGTACCAGGGTCCTGCTCATGGATGCCGGGCTGCGTGATGGTGGGGCCGCCGAGGGACCCCAGGTTCGCGCCCTTGCAGCGGCGGCGCCCGGGTGCCTCGGCAGCTACCTGGCCGGCGGCAACGGTGACCTGGCCTCCCTCTCCGTTCCGAGCGAAATGCCGGGGGTGTCGGTGACGGCTGCGCTGGCGCCGGCAAGCCCCCCGGACGTCATCGGGTCGCCCCGGATGGCGGCGCTGCTCGACGACGCCCGGGCCGAGTTCGATACGGTGCTGATCGACGGCCCGCCGTTGCTGCCGTATGCGGATGTCGAGGCGCTGCTGCCGCACGTGGACGGCGTACTGCTGGTGGTGAACGCGAACCAGCGCACCCCGGTGGTCCGGAAGGCACTGGCCCGGCTGCAGGCGGCGGGCGCGCGCATTCTGGTCACGGTCCTGAACCGGGTCGAGCCGGCTTTCCTCCCGCTGGCGTAGCCAATGAAGCTGCTGTTCCTCTCGAACCTCTATCCGCCCGCCTACCTCGGAGGCTACGAGCTCCTCTGCCAACAGGTGGCCGAAGCCCTGGCCGCCCGGGGCCACG
>DASWBQ010000384.1:0-3457 GCA_036390535.1 Gemmatimonadales bacterium
CGCCCGTCCGCCCGTCTGCCCGTCCGGGCCGTGCTGCATCCCCGGCATGCCCTCCACCCCGCCACCCAGCTGCGACTCGGCGTCCACCAGGAAGTTGGCCGACACCACGATCCGCTCCCCCTCCTCGAGCCCGCTCAGCACTTCCACCTGGTGCGCGGTGCGGCCACCGAGGACCACCTCCCGGGGAGTCAGGGTGCCGTCCGCCTCGCGCACGAACACCAGGTTGCGCTCGCCAGTCACCAGCACGGCCCCGGTCGGCACCATCAGCGCTTCGTCCAGCGCCACGTCGATGTAGACCGTCGCGAACATCCCCGGCTTGAGGCGCAGGCCGGGGTTCGGCACCACGACCCGCACCCGGTTGGTGCGGCTGGCCTGGTCCACCGTCGGGTAGACGAAGCTCACTTCACCCATCAGGTGCTCGTCCGGGTAGGCGGACACCTCGATGTGCGCTTCGACGCCCCGCTGGACGTAGCGGAGGTCCTGCTCGAACACCTCCCCCTCGATCCAGACGGTCGAGAGGTCGGCCACCCGGTAGAGGCGCATGCCCGCCATCACCTGCTGGCCCTGGACCACCATCTTCTCCAGCACCACCCCGTTCACCGGCGAGGCCAGCGTCACGGTCCGCTGGATCAGGCCGCTCCGCTCCACCTCGGCGATCGCCTCGGCCGGCACGTCCCACCAGGCCAGCCGGCGGCGGGCCGCTTCCAGCATCACGGTGGCGTTCCGGGTGGCGTCGCCGCCCACCCCCTGCAACTGGTTCGCCAGGCGGTGCGCCGACAGCAGCTCTTCCTGCGCCGCGACCACCATCGGGCTGTAGAGCGACAGCAGCGGCTGGCCCTTGCGGACCGGGTCCCCGGTGGAGCTCACGAACAGCCGCTCGACGAAGCCGTCCACCTTGGGCGTGATCTCGGCGATCCCGGGTTCGGGGGCCTGAATCTGCCCGACGGTGCGGATAGTCCGGGTGGTGGGCGCCCGCGTGACGGTGATGTAGCGCACCCCGAGGGCCTGCTCCTGTTCCAGGGTCAGCCGCACCGGCTGGCGCAGCACCTGGCCCGCGGTGTCCACCGCCCCCTGGGTGCCCCCGGCCATCATCTTGGCGTGTTCCTCCGCCGTCATTCCCTCCATCGGGGAGGCGGCTTCCTGCTTCCCGCAGGCCGCCAGGGCCAGCAGGATCAGCGACAGCGTCATCGTTCTCATGGCAGGGCTCCCGGCCCACCCAGCAGGGCCTCGATCTCCGCCCGGGCGCCGTGGTAGTCGGCGGCGAGGCGGTGCCGTTCGGTCTGGTAGCGGTTCACGGTCATCTGACTCTCGACCAGCGTCATGAAGTCGGCCCGGCCGACCCGGTAGGCCGACTGCGCGGCCTCCACGGCGGCCCGCGCCTGGGGCAGGATCTCCTGCGCATAGATCCGGTCGAGCTGGACCGCGCGGTTCGCCCGGGCCCGGAGCGCCGCCAGCTGCGCCCACGTCTCGTTGCGGAGGTCCTGAAGCCGGGCGTCCTCCATCGCGCGCATCGCCTCCCGCTCGCGCCGCATCGGGGCCTGCTTGGCCCCGCCCCAGATCGGGAGGTTCACGCCGAACATCAGGCTCATCATGTCGTCGTAGCGGGGGCGGGCCTGGTAGGCGGCCCCGAACATCACGTCGGGGTAGGACTCCCGTCGCGCCGCATCGATGGCCCGGTCGGCCGCCGTGATCCGGGCCTGGGCCGCTGCCAGCGCCGGCCGGGCGCGGTACGCCTGGGCCGCCAGGCTGTCCATGATGGGCAGGGTATCGCCGACGGCGGGGTACTCGAGGGCAGGAACCAGCGAATCCGGCGCCCGGGCCAGGAGGGCGTTGAGCCGGGCCGCAGCGGCGGCCCGTTCCCCGGACATCGCCACCGTGTCGGCCGCCATTCGCGCCACCGCCACCTGTGCCTGCAGCACGTCCTGTTGGATGCCCTGGCCCACGGTGTACATCCCGACGGCCGTCTCCTGGAAGCCCCGGAGAAGGCGCAGCGTCTCGCCCATGACGCCGAGCACCCGGTCCGCGAGGGCGGCCTCGAGATACGCCATGGCGACCCGCGCGCTCAGCATCGCTTCCTGCTCGAGCGCCCCGAGCGAATCGGCTTCGGCCAACGCCGTGGCCCCGTCCCGGGCGGCAGTCCGCTTGCCGGGCCACGGCATCATCTGGCTCAGCCGGAAGGTGTTCATGGTCATCGGGTCCTCGGTCCCGAAGCCCTTGAGCATCCGGTTCTCGAGGCCGAACTCGAACTGTGGGTCGGTAAGCGCCCCGGCCGGGGCGATCCGCTCCCGCGCCGCCAGCGCCGCCAGGCGCTCGGCGCGGAGCATCGGGTTGGCCGCCCGGGCGGTGCGCTGGGCCTCGGCCAGCCGCAGGGTGTCTCCCTGCGGCGGGGCGAGGGCCAGCGCGACCGCCAGGGCGGCCGCTGATAGTGTCAACATCCGTGTATCTCCGTTGGCGCGGCAGGGCCGCGCGTCCTGTCGGGACGGCCCCTTGGCCGTCCGCGGGTCACCCGATTACCGGGGGCGGAGATTCGGTGGAGGTGTCGGCGGTGTGGGGTCGAACGAAGGCCCCAGCCCGGCCGGGCTCCGGAGACCGGCGGACGAGGCAGGCGGCAGGTCGGCCTCGGTCAGTGGTGCCTCGGCGACGACCGGCACGGTCCCGGCAGCGCACTGCCGATGACTGGTGCAGCTCGCATCGGTACAGTCGCCGCACGGTCCCGTGGGGGCCGACAGCTCGCCGTGTGCGGCGAACACCGTCATCGGCGCCGCAGGCTGGGCCACGACCGGCTCCTCACAATGGCCGTGCTCCTCCGCCCACAATCCCGCCGGGGTCAGGGAGAGGGCGACAACCGCCACCAGAAGGGAGAGGAGCGCACGCATAGAGAGAAACAATATAGCAATTCCTGGACCCTTGGGGGGCGAAGTGACCGATTTCCCGCTCCCTCCCGACTCTCCCGCTTTATCCCGCCCTATCCCGCCCTATCCCGCCTTATCCCGCCTTATCCCGCCCACTGCCGCCCGATGAGGAACGCCGCCGCCGAAGTCGCGGCCGTGACCACCGCTCCCCACGCCATGTCCACCACGGCAACCCGGGTCGAGAACCCGCGCAGGACGGCCAGGTTGGTCAGGTCGTAGGTCGCGTAGGCGACCAGCCCGAAGAACGCCCCCATCCCCAGGGCGTACATCAGGGAGCCTCGCTCCAGCGCCGGCGCCACCACGAACACCAGCACCGCGGCGATGAAGAGGAGGTAGAACAGCAGCGCCGCTCCCCACCGGACGTCGGGGCGCATCAGGTCGCCGAACTGCTCGCGATAGAACCCCCGCGCCACCACCCCCAGCCACAGCGCGTCGAGCACCAGGAAGACGACCAGCGCCGGCAGGTACAGTTTGATCAGGGTGCTGCTCATGGCAAGGCCTCCAGAAGAGACGTCAGGCGAGTATATCTAGTCGTACCCCTGAGG
>DASWBQ010000385.1:0-4023 GCA_036390535.1 Gemmatimonadales bacterium
GGCGAAACCGTTGGAGCCCGAGGGCTCGGCCAGCGGGGCGTCCGTGTCGAGCGCCACCTCATCGCCCCGGGCGGAGCCTCCGTAGAACTCCTCGAGGCGGGCCAGCGAAATGGTCTCGATGTCGCCGCCGATGCTGCCCTCGGTGAAGCTCAGCGCCATCCACGGCTCGAACCGGGTGATCACCCGCGGCGTCACCTCGGGGTGGGTGTGCAGGAAATAGTTGAGGCCGGCGGCCCAGGCATCCATGAGCTGCCGGAGCCATTCGGGGCTGGCGGCGTAGTGCGCCTTGAGCGAATCGGGGTCGATGAAGAGCTTCATCCGGAGGTCGCGCCACAGGGCGCTTTCCCCCTCCGCCTCGGCCAGCCGGCCCATCGCATTCAGGTAGTTGGTCTCGACCCGGTTGAAGTCGTCCTCGGCCTGGGCGTAGGTGACGCCGAAGACGACGTCGGCGTCGGTCTTCCCGGCGACGTGCGGGATGCCGAGGTCGTCCCGCGTGATGGTGACGGCCCGGGCGCGCGCCTCCCAGGCGGCCACTTCGGGATTGGCGGGGGCGCGCGGAGCGCAGGCGGCCCCGGCAATGGCGAGGAGGAGCGCCAGCTTCTTCATGGCTCTGCCCTTCGGGTGGGTGGGGCGGGATACAGTCCGGATGCCGGAAACTACGGGGGCTGATTCCGGCACGCGAGAGGGGAACGGGCGGGCGAGGATTACCTTTCCGCGTTGGCCGCCATCTTCCCTCACCGCCTGCTGCCCATGCCACGCACCTTCCTGTCCCTGCTTGTCCTGCTCCTCGCGGCCTGCGGGCGCTCGGGGCCCGCCATGAGCCCTGGCGCCATGGTCCTCCCCGAGGGAGTGAGCATCGTCGAGAGCGGCACTGGTGCCGCGCTCGAGACGGGGGACCTGCTCAACCGGATGGCTCGCTCCGAGTTCGTCCTGCTGGGTGAACTGCACGACAACCCGATCCACCACCAGGTGCGGGGCTCGCTGATCCGCGCCGCCGGGTCCCGCCCTGCCGTGGTGTTCGAGCAGTTCCAGGCGTCGTCCGGGCCAATCCCACTTCCCGGGGCCGACCAGTCGCGCGAGGCGTGGCTTGACGCCAACGGCTTCGACCGCACCGGCTGGCGGTGGCCCCTCCACCAGCCGGTGGTCGAGGCGGCGATCGGGAATGCCCGGTCGGTCTGGGGGAGCGGCATCAGCCGTGACCAGCTCCGCGCCGTCGTGCGGGGTGGGGACGCGGCGGCGCCGGAGGAGCTCCGCCGGCTGATGGAGGCATCCCCGCTCGGCGGTGCCGCACGGGCGGCGATCGACAGCGACCTGGTCGCCGGCCATTGCGGCCAGCTGCCGGAGTCGATGATTCCCGGGATGCGATCCGCGCAGGTAGTGCGGGACGCGTCGATGACGCAGGCCTTGCTGTCGGCCGCGAAGGGGGGACCGGCGTGGCTGATCGCGGGGAACGGCCATGTCCGCGCCGACGTCGCGGTGCCGCGGCTGCTTACGGTGGCGGCACCGGGCAAGCGGCTGCTGGTGGTCGGCCTGCTGGAACGCGGGGCTGACGGGACGATGCCCGACCGGACCGAGCAGGGCCGCTACGACGTGGTGATCGTCACGCCCCGGGCGGAGCGCGGAGACCCCTGCGCCAGCCTGCGACGCTAGGCCAGGCAACCGATGGCCGGGGCAGCGGGCGGGCGGTATCTTGAAAGGTTCTCTTGACCGAGCCCGTCATGGTGCCCAAGTCGTGACCCAGGCAGCGGATCGCCTCAACGCTGCCCTCAGCGGGAGCTACCGGATCGACCGCGAGGTCGGGGTGGGCGGCATGGCCACCGTCTACCTGGCCCACGACCTCAAGCACGACCGGCAGGTGGCGCTCAAGGTCCTGAAGCCCGAGCTCAGCGCCGCCATGGGAACCGACCGGTTCCCCCGCGAGATCCACATCATCGCCAAGCTGCAGCATCCCCACATCCTCCCGCTCTACGACTCGGGCGCGGTGGACGGGCTGCTCTACTACGTCATGCCGTTCGTGGAGGGCGAGTCGCTCCGGGCCCGGCTGGCGCGGGTGGGACGCCTCTCGATCGCGGAGACGGTCCGGCTGCTCCACGACATCGCCGACGCCCTGGCCTACGCCCACGCCCAGGGGATCGTCCACCGAGATATCAAGCCCGACAACGTGATGCTGTCGGGCCGCCACGCGTCCGTTACCGACTTCGGAGTGGCCAAGGCCGTGCGCGCCTCGGCCGGCGACAAGCTCACCACCGTCGGCATCGCGGTCGGTACGCCTCACTACATGGCGCCCGAGCAGGCGATGGCCGAGGCCACCATCGACCACCGGGCTGACCTCTACGCCCTCGGCGCGCTGGGCTACGAGATGCTGACCGGGCAACCGCCGTTCGAGGCGAGCAGCGCCCAGGCGGTCCTCTCGGCGCACGTGCTGGAGCAGCCGAAGGACGTGCGCGAGCGGCGGGCCGAAGTCCCGCCGGTGCTGGCCGCCGCGCTGCTCAAGTGCCTGGCCAAGCAGCCGGCGGACCGGTGGCAGAGCGCCGAAGAGCTGATGGCACAGCTCGAGCAGGTGGCCACGACGCCGAGTGGCGGGGTGACCCCGACGATGACGCGGCCGTATCAGGCGGCAAAGGCGCGTCCCGGCCGGGGGAGACTGGTGGCCGGCCTGGTGGCCGTCGCGGCCGTCATCGCGGCCGCCGTCGGCGCGGTGCTGCTCAAGGGGGGTGGGGGCGGGCGCATCGACCGGATCGCGGTGCTGCCGATCGAGGACATCTCGGGCCAGGACGCGGTGTTCGTGGACGCGATGCAGGACGCCATGACCAACGCCCTGAGTCGCCTGGGCACGGTGGGAGTGGCGTCGCGGTCGGCGATGATGGTATACAAGACGACCCCGAAGCCGACGCGCGAGATCGCGCGGGAGCTCGACCTGGATGCGGTGCTCGAGGCGACGGTCTTCCGGTCGGGCGAGGTGATGCGGATCAACCTGCAGTTCAGCGACCCGGCCACCACCCGGAGCCTCTGGTCCGAGACGTATGAGCGGAACGTGAAGGACGTCCTGGCGGCCCAGAACGAAATCGTGACGCTCACCGCGGCGGCGGTGGCCAAGGTTCTTGAAGGAGCAACGCAATGAAGCGAATCGGCAGTCTCCTCGCGGTCCTTTCTGTAGCGGTGGCCGGGTGCGGCCCGGACGGCGGCGGCGCGCCGGTGGTGACGCTGCTGAGCCCCGAAGGTGCGTCCCACGCCCAACCGGCCTTCTCGCCTGACGGGCGCCAGGTGGCCTACTGGACGCCGAGAGGGGCCGGGTGGGACCTGGTGGTGGCGCAGGCCGACCTGAGCGAGCCGCGCACGGTGGCCACGTCCCTCCAGATTGGCCCGGCGAGCTGGTCGCCGGACGGCTCCTGGCTGGCATTTGCCTCGAACGCCTGGGGGACCGGGCTTGACCTGGCGATCGTACCTGCCGCGGGTGGCGAGATTCGCCGCTTGACGACATCGCCGGCGTTCGAGGTTCCCATGGCATGGCATCCGTCCGGGGACCGGTTGGCATACTTGCAGACCGCCGAGGGGGGCACGATCAGGACGTCCGTCGTTTCCCTCGCGGGGGGCGAGGGGACGCCGCTGCTCTCCGACGGCCGCCCCCATGTCGCCGCCTGGTCCCCCGACGGATCGCTGGTGGCTATCAACTTCTTCACGGCGGGTCAGGGCTCCATCTGGGCGGCGGACAGCGCCGGCGGCAACCTCAGGCAGCTCACCACCGAAGGACTGGAGGAGTTCGACCCCTGGAACCAGTCCTGGTCGCCGGATGGCTCCGAGTTCGCGTACCTGTCCCGTCACACCGGAACCGCGGACATCTGGGTGATGCCGGTGAACGGCGGACCCGCCCGCCAGCTGACCAATGATCTCCGGGACGATACCCAGCCGGCCTGGTCGCCCGACGGTCGCTGGGTGGCGTTCCTCTCCACCCGCGGCCAGCAGACCGACATCTGGGTAGCGCCTTCGACCGGTGGCGACGCGATCCGGGTTACCGATGACGCC
>DASWBQ010000386.1:0-2024 GCA_036390535.1 Gemmatimonadales bacterium
CGTCGCGCCAGGCGCCGCAGTGGCGGCGCTCGACCGGCTCGGGGAAGCGGCGGTCCTCGGGGGTGACCCGCAGCATCGCGCGGAGGTCGTTCCGGGCGTAGTGCTCCCGCATGTCGAGGGCCCGGCGGGCGCCCCGCATGCTCACGTCCTGCCGGTCGATCATCTCGCAGGTGCTCATCTCGCGGTCACCCCGCTCGAACTGGGTGCCGCTCCGCTCGAGGGCGTTGGCGACGTCGCGCGCCCGGATGACGTTGGAGGTGTAGTTGGTGACCCGGACCGTGCCGGGCTCGTCGTAGCGATACTCATGGACGACGCCGTCGCGGAGCAGGACGCGCATGTCCTCGCCGCTGGCCTCGAACGCCATCGTGCCGCTGTCGGCGTAGACGATCCGCCGGGCGGTGGCGAGGGAGAGGTCGTAGATGGTCACGTCCCGCATCCGGCCGCTGATCGGCTCGATCCGGCTGGCCCGGATGAAGTACTGGGTGGGCGGCACCGGATTGATGCCCTGTTCCCGCATCGTGAAGGTCGGCTTCTTCCGGGCGATGTCCATCTGCAGGTTGCGCAGCCGGGCGTTGCTCCGGGGGAGGACCTGGTCGATGAACAGGAAATTGGTGACGGCGACCGCCACGCCGACCAGGAAGACCGGGCGGAGCATCTGGAACACGCTGATCCCACCGGCCCGCATGGCGGTCAGCTCGTTGTCGGCGGCGAGGTGGCTGAAGCCGTAGAGCACCGCCACCAGCACCGCCATCGGCAGGGTCAGGGCGATGATGAAGGGGAGACTGAGGAGCAGCACCTCGGAGATGACGTCCGCCGTCAGCCCCTTGCCTACCAGGTCGGGGAAACGCTTGGCGATCTGGTTGAGGAGGAGCATGCTGGTGAGGGCCCCCAGGGCGAAGAAGAAGGGGGCGGCCAGCTCGCGGAGGATGTAGCGGGACAGGAGGCGCATCGTCCGGAAACATAAGGCGGCGGGGCGGAGGGGCGGAGAGATGGCCGCCTCTCCGCCCCTCCGGTCCCCCGCCTATACTTCCCTCCATGCTCTCCCGAATCCTCCTTGGCACCCTGCTCCTCGCCGGGTGCGAGCAGGCCCCGCCGCACGTCCCCGAGATCGACGGGGCCCGGGCCCTCGAGTACGTGCGGGTCCAGCTCGACTTCGGTCCCCGGATCCCCGGGACCGAGGGTCACCGGCGGATGGCGGCCTGGCTGGATTCGCTGCTCCGCACCCGGGCGGACAGCGTGGTGGTCCAGGCGTGGGACCACACCACGGTCGAGGGCACCGCGCTGCCGATGCGCAACGTCATCGCGCGATTCAACCCGGGCGCCACCGACCGGCTCCTCTTCCTGGCCCACTGGGACACCCGGCCGCGAGCCGACGCCGCGGGGAGCACCGACCCGGAGGCGGCCGTGCCCGGCGCCAACGACGGCGCCTCCGGGGTGGCGGTGCTGCTTGCCATGGCCGACGCGATGAAGGCGTCCCCCCCGACGATCGGCGTGGACCTGCTGTTCGTGGACGGCGAGGACTACGGGGATTTCGGGGTGGATCGCGACGTCCTGATCGGCTCCCGCTACTTCGCCCGGAACCCGCTGCCGGGGCCGAAGCCGCGCTTCGCCGTCCTCTTCGACATGGTCGGCGATCGGGATCTGCAGATCTACCAGGAGGGCCATTCCCTCACCGGCGCCCCGAAGGTGGTCGAGCTGGTCTGGCGAGTGGCCGGTGAGATCGGCTACCGGGCCCAGTTCCCGGACCAGCCCCGGCACACCATCACCGACGATCACATTCCCCTGCAGCAGGCCGGCATCCCGGCGATCGACCTGATCGACTTCGATTATCCCCACTGGCACACGCCCGAAGACACCTTCGACAAGGTCAGCGCCGAGAGCCTCAAGGCGGTGGCGGAGGTGGGGATGGCAGTGGTCCGGAGAAGCGGGCGGTAGAGGACGAAGGGGCGGAGGGGCGGAACGGGGTGAGCGGGGCCAGCATCCCGCGCTGCGTTCCGACCCTCCGCCCTGCCTACTTTCCGACC
>DASWBQ010000387.1:0-2586 GCA_036390535.1 Gemmatimonadales bacterium
AAGAGCACCAGCTCGCCCGAATCGAGATCGGCGGCGGTCACGGTCAGCGGGATCCGGAGGTTCGCGAAGGCGTCCACCGGGAGAAAGCGCTCGATGGTCCGGAGCAGCGGCTCGGGCTGGAGCAGCGAAGCGGCGAAGAGCCCCTGCACGAAAGACGTCGCCGACAGGCGCGCCACGTCCCGCCGCCGGATGCCCCGCGCCCGCTCGAACACCGCCTCGGCGGTGAGCCCGGCCGCGAGGGCGGCCCCCACCACCGCGCCCATCGACGTGCCGATGTAGCGGGTGGGTTCCAGGCGGGCCGCCCGGAGCGCCCGGACGGCGCCCAGGTGCGCGGTGGCCTTGGCGCCACCGCCGCTCAGCACCACGGTGATCCGTCGGCTCACCGTCGCGGGTTCTCCTCGCGGTACCGCCGGGCCCGCTCGAAACGGTGATGCTCCTCGGGCGTCTCCGCCACGAGGCGCGGCACCCGACGCGGCTTTCGCTGCTGGTCCACCGCCACGAAGACGATGTGGGCGCTGTGGGTGTGGCGCCGCTCTCCGGTGCTGGGCTTCTCGGCGTAGACCTCCACCGAGATGTCCATGGACGACGCACCGACATGGTCGACGGTCGCCAGGCAGGTCACCAGGGAGCCCACCGGGATGGACTCGTGAAAATCCAGCCGGTCAATCCTGGCGGTCACCGCCGGCCCGCCGGCGTGACGGATGGCCGCCACCGCCGCGGCCTGGTCCACCAGGGCCATCAGGTCCCCGCCGAAGAGGTCGCCCAGGACGTTCTGCATGTGCGGCATCACGAAGGTGGTGATCTCGCCGCGGCTGTAGGACATGGGGCGGGATTCGGGGATCATCGCATCCTCGGGTTGGGAAAGCGAGTGAGAGGTGAGAGGTGAGAGGTGAGCAGGACTCGGCCCCCTTACGTCTCACTCCCTACCCCTCACCTCAGTAGTCCACCGGCCGCAGGTAGTACTCACCGATGGCGGTCTGGCTCACCATGGCCACCGTCGGAAGGCGTCGCTTCCAGTGGGTGCCCTCGAGACGGCGGCGGACCACCTCGACCTCATCACTGGTATAGCCGAGCGCCTCGATCTCCTCCCCCCGGTACCCGAGCAGGAGCCAGTGCAGGATGTGATCGGCCTTCGGGTACGAGATCCCGAAGTCGCCCTCGTCGGTCTGGCCGGAGATCAGGTCGGCGCTGGCGGGCTTGTCCACGATGACGTCGGGCACCCCGACATGGCGCGCGAGGGCCCAGACCTGGACCTTGAACAGATCCCCGATCGGGTTCACCGGGGGCGAGTCGTCGGCGTGCCAGGTGAAGTAGCCAAGCAGCCGCTCCGACTTGTTACCGGTCCCGAGGGGGAGGGCCCGGAGCCCCGCGGAGCGGTCGAAGAGGGTGATCATCCGCACCCGGGCCATGATGTTCCCGAGCCGGGGCGCGTCGGGTCGCTCGGGCAGCCGCGCCGCCAGTCCTTCTACCGCGTCCGTGATGTCCACCGTCTCAGCCCGGACGCCGGTGGCGTCGATCACCAGCCGGGCGTGCTCCAGGCTCTCGGGACTGGAACTCCGGTAGGGCATCCGGATCGCGGTGACGTGCTCCGGGCCGAGCGCCTCGGCGGCGAGCATCGTGACGAGGGCGCTGTCCACTCCCCCGGAGAGCCCGATCACCGCGTGATCGAAGCCGCGGTGACGGCGCACCTCGTCACGCAGGAATTCCACCAGCCAGCGCCGCGCCAGCGCCGGGTCGATGGCGAGCGGGTCGGGCTCGAGCTTCGCCCGGTGGGGCGCGCGCGGCTTCCGGGGTCGGCGGGGGGGCACCGGCTCCGAAGCCGGCCGGATGCCCGTCCGCATCCGGCTGGCAGCCAGGCTCCCCACCAGGTGCGGCAACCGCAGCTCGAGGTCGGACAGCAGCGGCGTCTCGGCCCGGGCCCGGGTGATCTCCTCGAGGTCCAGCTCGACGGTCAGCCAGGCCTCGTCGAAGAGGGGCGCGCGGGCGATCACCTCGCCGCGGGGACCGATCACGCACGAGCCGCCCTGCAGGGCCTTGCCCCCCTCGAAGCCGGCCAGCTGCGCCAGCACCAGGTAGAGCCCGTGCTCGGCGGCGATCGCCTGCACGGTGCGCTCCCACCGCTCCACGCTGGCGGGCCGGCCGTCGGTCGACGGCGCCGGGTTGAGGCCCCGGGCCGGGCTGGCGCTCACCACCACGAGCAGCTGGGCGCCGTCGAGGGCCGCGATGGTCGGGAGGATCGAGTGCCAGGCGTCTTCGCAGACGACGGCAGCCGCCCGGCCCCAGCGCATGTCGAAGGCCTCGACCGTGAGGCCCGGCTCGACGAACCGCTCTTCGTCGAACACCCCGTATGTCGGAAGGAAGACCTTGCGGTGGACATGGCGCACGCCGGCATCGGACCCACCCAGGGCGGCGGCCAGCACCGCATTGTGGAGCCGGTTCTGCCACACTTCATAGAACCCGACCACCACCTCGAGGGGCGGCGCCCCCGACTCGGTGTGGACCCGGGCCAGGTCGGCGTAGAGCTGCTCGGCGGTCACGGCGACTTCCTGAACCCCGCCCTCGAGGAAGTACCCGGTCAGGGCCGTC
>DASWBQ010000388.1:0-3241 GCA_036390535.1 Gemmatimonadales bacterium
GGGTCGATCGCCTGGCCCCAGAGCATCATCAGCCGGGTGACCTCCTCGATGATCGAGCCGCTGCCGGCCACCGCGCCGGCGATGACGTCGCTGTGGCCGTTCAGGTACTTCGTGGCGCTGGTAATGACGATGTCGGCGCCATGCTCGAGCGGACGGAAATTGATCGGGCTGGCGAACGTCGCATCCACCAGCAGCGCCACCCCGCCGCCGCGGGCGATCTGGGCCATCGGCGCCAGGTCGATCACCCGGAGGTGGGGGTTGGTGGGGGTCTCCACGAAGATCGCCCGGGTGCTCTTGCGCAGCGCCCGGCGCCACTGTCGCGGCTGGTCGGGGTGGACGTAGGTGACCTCGATGCCAAAGCGGGAGAACTCCTCGTCGAACAGCCGCCTGGTGCCGCCGTAGATCCACGCGCTCGACAGCAGGTGGTCGCCCGGTCGGAGCACCGCGAGATGGGCCAGCGCCGTCGCCGCCATGCCGCTGGAGAGGAACAGCGCCCCCTCCGCCCCCTCCAGCAGCGCGTACTTGGCGCCCAGTCTGGTCTGGGTGGGGTTGTTCCCGTAGCGGGTGTACATCACCTCCTCGTCGGAGCCGACGGGGTTGGTGAAGGTGCTGCTCTGGTGGATCGGCGGCACCACGGGAGTCCAGTCCGCGCGGCGCGCGGGGAGACCGTGGATCGCGAGGGTGGCGAGATCGGGTTTGCGCTTCATGTCACGAAGGGGGGTGCATAGCAGCCATCGTCAGCCCGGACCAGGCGGAGCCGGGCGAGGCCCTCGAGCACATCCTCGGTGTGGGCCGCTCCCCACCCGAGATGCTCCGCCAGCGCGGCGGCGGTGGACGGCCCCAGGCGCTGGAGGTGCGCGAAGGCGGTCTGCAGATCGGCGCCGACGCGACCGACCGGCCACGCCCGCCCGGTGTCGGCGTCGCGGACCAGCGCGGCGAGCGCCTGACGGTCGAGCACGTACTCGATGGCCACGAGCTGTTCCTCCGTCAGGCCCTGCAGCAGCACGAACGTCCCCGCCGGCGGATCGAGCAGCAGTTTCGCAACCACTTCATCGGCGCAACTGAAGTCCACGAGTCCGACCGAGGAGAAATCGAGGCAGGCCAGGGTGGCGTCCCCCTCGGCGAGCGCCGTCTGGATGCTGCTGCGCACCGCCCGCCCGGTGGGCCGGGTGACGAGGTCACGATACGGTGTCCGGAGCGTTTCCCGCAGGACCCGCTCAACCTGGATGTGGTGCATCATTTCCCGCCCGTCTCCTCAGCGGGGATCACGATCTGCACCTGGGCGCCGGGGAACGGCGCGAGGTGCTCGGTCATCGGGGTGTCTTCATCCCACGGCGGAACGACCGCGATGCGGGCCGTACCGCTCCGGATGCTGAGCTTGCCCTTCCAGCGATTGAGGTAATGCCGGATGCCTGCGATGCCCTGGCCGCGGCCCGGATCGCGGAACCGGCTGGTATGATGGGTCACCGCGGCCTCCAGCGCTGTGGCGTCTGACCAGCGGTCCCCGAACCGGCGCGCCTGGGTCGCTTCCAGCGACCGGCGGAAGCCGATGCCGGCGTCGCTCACTGCGATCACCACCACCCAGCGGCCCAGCCGCCGGCGGAAGTCGTAGGCGTGGACCGCCACCCATCCGCCGGTTCCCGCGTGCTCCACAATATTCTGACATGCCTCCGAAAGTGCCATGGCGAACCCCATGATGGCTTCGCCCTTGAATCCCAGCTTGCCGGCCAGAATCCGCGCCGCGCCTTCCTGGATCTTCCCGACCACGCCGTGCACGTCCTCCGAGGCCCGGACCGGCGTCACCTCCAGCAGCACATCGGAGCGGTCGTCGGTCTTGACGCGAGGCAGCTTCCCATGGATCTCGAACAGCTCGGCGGCATGATGGAAGAAGCCGGTTCGGGTCCAGTACCGGCGGACCTCTTCGGCGGCGGGGACGGTGAACCCCGGCTTCGGGCCACCCGCCTCGTGCACCGCCTGTCCCGCCGTCAGCATTCCCGCCAGCCCGAACGGCGAGGCCCATTGCGCCGGCCGGGCGTCGAAGATCATCCGGTCGGTCAGCGGGCCGGCCGCGAACGACGCCGCGAACTGCTCGAAGCTCTTGTCGTCGAACGATGCCGGAATCTCGACCACCCGGCTCATGGGCGTCCTCCAGCCAGAACCAGGCTGCCCCTGAGCAGCTGCCCCAGGCGGCCGGCGCCACGGATCGTCGCGTTCCGCGCCGCCAGCTGGCTGGCGGAACGGATGGCGACCTCGGGCGCCGCTCCAGCCAGGAGGGCGGCGCACAAGCCGGCGCCAAAGACGTCGCCACAGCCGGTCGGGTCGATGGCCTCGACATGGGGAGCGGGGATCAGTCCCGTTCGAGCCGGCCCGCCCTGTGGAGCCATGGGCCGGCTCGGCCGCGGTCCCCAGCCGGCGAACGCGGGCTGTGAAAAGTAGACCGCCCCCCGGGGGCCGAGGGTGACGACCAGGAGCGACACTCCCGCTCCGAGCGCCTGGGCCGCAATCGTCATCGGGTCGACTCCAAACTGGCCAATTTCCTCCTCGTTGAGCTGGACCACATCGAAGCAGCCGAGCCAATCGTCGGCGGCTTCGAGCGGCTGGGGTCGGCGCAGCCCGTCCTGGGGCATGGCCAGCAGCAGACTGTGCAGGTCGGCGTAGATGGGACCCTGGAATCCCTGCCGCAGGGCCCGGGCAGTGCCGAGCTCAAGTTCGAAACCCGAGATGAAATTGACATACAGCGCGTCGAGGTCGCGGACCATCGGACCCAGTTCGGCCCAGGTCCAGCCCGGCACGCCGCCGGACATCCGCTCACACCGCCGTTCGGCCGACTGGTAGCGGAGCGTCACCCGGTTGTTCGGGACGGGGACCTCCACGCAGCGCCCTCCGGGAGTCAGGTGGCTGAGGGTCGAGAGCAGGTCGGCCGCGCGGTCCCGCAGGTCGCTGCCCACCTTGATGAGCGGGACGATCTCCCAGTCGGGAGAGAGCGCGGCATCCAGCCCCCCGAGCGCGTAGGCGATACCGCCCCACTCCTCCACCGGTTCGGCGAGAGGGTCGCGGCCGTGGATGACATCCCAGACCAGCGAACCGAGTACGCCGAGCTTCACACGATGCCTGCCTCTGACTGCTCGATGAACGCCCGCGCCGCGCCGTAGACCCCCGCCACCCCGGCCAGCTCGCCCGGCACGATGCGACATACCTGGACCGCGGGCTTGAAGGCCCGGCGCGCCACCTCGCGGCGCAG
>DASWBQ010000389.1:0-3191 GCA_036390535.1 Gemmatimonadales bacterium
GCTGGCCCTTCACCGGGATCGTGTCCACGATGGTCCGGACCGGCCGCCAGCCGGTGCCGGTGAGGTAGCAGCGGCGCGCCGACGCGTTGGGGCACCGCCCCAGCCGCTCCACGTAGACGTCCTGCTGGTCCATCCCCACGATGGTGAAGCCGAAGCCGATCCGCTCGTTGTGGCCGGCCGCGACCCCTGGCACCCCCGGCTCCCCCGCGCCGATCACGTTCCACCCCGGCGCCACCAGATGCGTCAGGTAGCGGAGCGATGGCAGGGTGATCGAGCGATGGGGGTCGTTGGCGAGGATCGGCTTGCCGGTCGCCGTCCGCGACCCATGGATCACCCAGTTGTTGGAGCCATCGAGCTTCGGGTACCGGATCCCGGCGTAGGACTCGTAGGTGGCGCCGAGCGACTTGCCGGTGATGCCGGTGAGCTCGAGGCCGGGCGCCGGGTCGATCGGCCGCGACGGATCGAGCGGGAAGAGCCGGTCGGCGGCCGTCTTCCCCATCAGCGTCACCACCAGCGCGCGTTCCACCTCGGTGGTGGCGTTGCCGGTCATCGACAGCGCCGCCATCCGCTGCAGCGGCACCTCGTCGGCGAACGGCTCGGGCCGGTACCCCAGCAGGCTGTACTCGATCGGCGGCCTGGCCCGCACCTGAGCCACGTAGGCGTTGAGCCCGCGGACGAACGCCTGGACGATCGCCCTGGTGTCGGGGGCGTAGCTGGTCCACTCGGCGGTCATGTCGCCGCGGTACTTGAGCAGCCGGGCGAACCGGTCGCGCTCGAGGTAGTCGGGCCCCAGCACCTCGGAGAGCCGGCCCTCGCCGATCCGGCGCCACATGTCGATCTGCCAGAGCCGGTCCTGCGCCGCCACGAACCCCTGCGCGAAGAAGAGGTCGTCCTGCGACTGGGCGTAGATGTGGGGCACGCCCCACCTGTCCCGCCGGACCTCGACCGGGCCCTTGAGTCCGCTCACCCGGATCTCGCCGTCGATCTGGGCCAGGCGGGCGCGGGCGGAATCGAGAGCCTGGGCGGGGATCTGGGCGGAGAGGCGGAGGGGCGGAGAGGCGGAGAGTGCCAGGACCGCCAGCAAGGTGCGAAGCACGTGGCGCATGGAGCCGTCGTTGAGGGGATTGTGTACAATTCTACCCCATGACGGATGTTCTGGGCGAGACCGGCTTCGAGGGACCGGACGGCGAGGCGCTGGGTCGGCTGGCCGGAATGCCGCACATCGAGCTGGGGCACTACCCCACCCCGGTCGAGGAGATGAGCCGGCTGCGCGATGCCCTGGGTGGCGGGCCTCGGCTGCTGGTGAAACGCGACGACACCATCCCCTTCGGCTTCGGCGGCAACAAGGTCCGGAAGCTGCCCTACGTCCTCGCCGAGGCGATGGCGCAGGGGGCCGACACCATCATCACCTGCGGCGGCGTGCAGTCGAACCACGCCCGGGCTACCACCGCCGCGGCGGTGCACCTGGGGCTGGCGCCGGTGCTGGTCGCCAACGGCGTCCCGCAGGACCGCCCGACCGGCAACGCGCTCCTGGTGCGGCTGATGGGCGCCGAGGTGCACTACGTGGCGACCCGTGAGGAGCGGTCGCCCCGGATGGAGGCCCTGGCGCAGGAGTACCGGGCCAGGGGACGGCGGCCCTACGTCATTCCGCTTGGCGCCTCGACGGCGCTGGGCGCGATGGGATTCGTGCGGGCCGTGGGCGAGCTGCTGGACCAGGCCCCTTCCCCGGATGTCATCGTGCACGCCTGCTCGTCGGGCGGCACCCAGGCGGGGCTGGCCGCGGGGCTGGCGCTGCACGGGCTCGCCACGCCGGTGATCGGCGTCAGCGCCGACGATCCGGCCGACGCGGTGCGGGCGACGGTGGGCGCGACCATCGCCGGCATTGGGGAGCTGCTCGGGCGGGAGGGTCCCGACGTGGCCGCGCGCTGCCGGATCGAGGTCCGCGACGACTGCGTCGGCGACGGCTACGGCCTTCCCACCGCGGCCTCGATCGAAGCCCAGGCCCTGGCGGCCCGCACCGAGGCGATCTTCGTCGACCACACCTACACCGCCAAGGCGCTCGGCGCCCTGATCGACATGGTGCGCGCCGGGCGGTTCCAGCCGGACCAGACGGTGCTCTTCTGGCACACCGGCGGGCAGGTGGGACTCTTCGCCTGAGCGATGGGCTTCATCATCACACCCGCGACCGAGGCGGACATTCCGCTCCTCAACGCCCTGATCGAGCGGTCAGGTCGCGAGCTGAGCCGGGGGTACTACACGCCGGCACAGACCGAGGCGGCACTGAAGTACGTCTTCGGCGTGGACAGCCGCCTGGTGGCGGACGGCAGCTACCTGGTGGTGCGGGAGCGCGAGGAGATCGTTGCCTGTGGCGGATGGAGCCGGCGACGGACCCTCTACGGCGGGGACCAGCGGCCGATGGGTCGTGATGAGTTGCTCGACCCGGCCAAGGACGCGGCGCGGATCCGCGCCTTCTTCGTGGCGCCGGAGCATGCCCGGCGTGGCATCGGCCGCCTGTTGCTCGAGGCCTGCGCCGCTGCGGCCCGGGAGGCTGGCTTCAGGCGCCTTGAACTGATGGCAACGCTCCCCGGCGTGCCGCTCTACGAGGCCTGCGGGTTCCGGGCGGTCGCTGCGCGCACCGACGTCCTGCCGGACGGCACGGCACTCGCCTTCGTCCAGATGGAACGCCCCTGAGGCCCCATGCCAGGCTACTCCGGAACCCCGCTGGCGAAGAAGCTCGGCTTCACCAAGCCGATGGACGTGCTGGTCGTGGCAGCGCCTGCCGAGTATCAGGAGTGGCTCGGCCCGCTCCCGGATGGGGTGCACATCGTCACGCGGACGAGCGGGGCCGCGGTGGCAGCGCACCTCTTCGTGACCCGTCGCTCAGAGCTGGCAAAGCAGCTCGACCGGTTCCGGGAACGGCTCGATCCAGCCGGCTTCGTCTGGGTATCCTGGCCCAAGAGGGCCTCGAAGGTGACGACGGACGTCACCGAGGATGTCGTCCGCGACCTCGCGCTCCCGCTCGGCTTCGTGGACATCAAGGTCTGCGCGGTGAGCGAGGTCTGGTCGGGACTCAAGTTGGTGATCCGGCGGGAGCTTCGCGGATAGCCCCGGCGGGGGTCAGCCGTCGGGCCGCCGGGCCACGCGCCAAGCCCCGCCGGCGCTGAAGAACCGCCAGTCGGCCGGCCGGTCCA
>DASWBQ010000390.1:0-7701 GCA_036390535.1 Gemmatimonadales bacterium
GGCGTATTACGCGCCCAGCGCGGCCGCGGTGCAGATGGCCGAAGCGATCGTGCTGGACAAGAAGCGGGTGCTGCCCTGCTCGACCTGGCTCCAGGGCGAGTACGGGCTCAAGGACGTGTATTGCGGCGTCCCCGTGAAACTGGGCCGCAATGGGCTCGAACAGATTCTCGACATCTCGCTCACGGAGCAGGAACGCAAGGACCTGCACGCCTCGGCGGAGGCCGTGCGGGGCATCCAGCAGCTCATCGACACCTTCTAACCGGCCGGAGGTTTCATGGGCTGGATCCGGTCCTTCTACCGATCGACGGTCGGGAAGAAGATCGTGATGGCGCTGACCGGCATCATCGGGGTCGGGTTCGTCACGGGTCACATGCTCGGCAACCTGCTCGTCTTCAGCGGCCCGGAGGCGATGAACAAGTACGCCGAGTTCCTGAAGAGCAACGCCGCGTTTCTCTGGACCCTCCGACTGACCCTGCTGGCCGCGGTCGGGCTGCACGTGCATGCGGCCTGGTCGCTGACCATGCTGGCCCGGGCGGCGCGCCCGGCCGGCTACGACCGCCAGGTGACCCAGATCTCGACCTTCTCGGCGCGGTCCCTCCGGATCGGTGGGGTGATCCTTCTGGTGTTCCTGATCTTCCACCTGCTCCACCTCACGGTCGGGAACGTCCACCCGGCCTTCAGCCCGACCGACGCGTACGGCAACGTGATGATCGGCCTGAGCGTGCCGGCGGTGGCGGCGTTCTACGTCCTCGCCATGGCCGCGCTGGCCCTGCACCTCCACCATGGCGTCTGGAGCCTGTTTCAGACGCTGGGCTGGAACCACCCCCACATCAATCCCCTGCGGCGCCGGCTGGCGGTGCTGCTGGCGATCGTGATTGCCACCGGGTTCGCGACGATCCCGCTGGCGGTCGCGTTCGGCCTGGTCGGGTAACCGGAGGGCCACGACATGGAACTGAATGCCAAGGTCCCCGGCGGCCCGCTGGCCGAGAAGTGGGACAACCACAAGTTCGCGCTGAAGCTGGTGAACCCGGCGAACCGCCGGAAGTACAAGATCATCGTGGTCGGGTCGGGCCTGGCCGGTGCGTCGGCCGCCGCCTCGCTCGGCGAGATGGGCTACAACGTCCTCTGCTTCACCTATCACGATTCGCCCCGCCGGGCCCACAGCATCGCGGCCCAGGGCGGGATCAACGCCGCCAAGAACTACCAGAACGACGGCGACAGCATCCAGCGTCTCTTCTACGACACCATCAAGGGGGGCGACTTCCGGGCCCGTGAATCCAACGTCTACCGCCTGGCCCAGGTCAGCGTCAACATCATCGACCAGTGCGTGGCCCAGGGGGTCCCGTTCGCGCGGGACTACGGCGGCCTGCTCGACAACCGGTCGTTCGGGGGCGCGCAGGTGTCGCGGACCTTCTACGCCCGGGGCCAGACCGGCCAGCAGCTGCTGATCGGCGCCTATCAGGCGCTCGAGCGCCAGATCGGACACGGCACGGTCACCATGGTGCCGCGGACCGAGATGCTCGACCTGGTGGTGGCGGACGGGCGGGCCCGGGGGATCGTCACCCGGCACCTGATCAGCGGGAAGATCGAGCGGTGGGCCGCGGACGCGGTCATCCTGGCGACCGGCGGCTACGGCAACGCCTTCTACCTGTCGACCAACGCCAAGGCCTGCAACGTCACCGCCGTCTGGCGGGCCTACAAGCGAGGCGCCGCCTTCGCGAACCCCTGCTTTACCCAGATCCACCCCACCTGCATCCCGGTGAGCGGCGACTACCAGTCGAAGCTCACCCTGATGTCGGAGTCGCTCCGGAACGACGGCCGGGTATGGGTGCCGAAGGCGGCCGGGGACACGCGGGCCCCGGGGGACATTCCCGACGCGGACCGCGACTACTTCCTCGAGCGGAAGTACCCCAGCTTCGGGAACCTGGCGCCGCGGGACATCTCGTCCCGCGCGGCGAAGCAGGTATGTGACGAAGGCCGCGGGGTGGGGGAGACCGGGCTCGGGGTCTACCTCGACTTCGCCGACAGTATCAAGCGGCTGGGCGAGCAGACGATCCGGGACCGGTACGGCAACCTGTTCGAGATGTACGAGCGGATCACCGGGGAGAACCCCTACCGGGTCCCGATGCGGATCTTCCCGGCGGTCCACTACACCATGGGCGGGCTCTGGGTCGACTACAACCTGATGAGCACGATCCCCGGCCTGCACGTGCTCGGCGAGGCCAACTTCTCCGACCACGGCGCCAATCGCCTCGGGGCGAGTGCCCTGATGCAGGGGCTGGCGGACGGGTACTTCGTCATTCCCTATACCATCGGCGACTACCTGGCGGGGACGAAGCTCGAGAAGATCGACGCCGACGACCCGGCCTTCCTGGCGGTGGCCGGCGAGGCCGAGGCCCGGACCCGCCGGCTGCTCGGCGTGAACGGCACCCGGACGGTGGATTCGTTCCACAAGGAGCTGGGCCGGATCCTGTGGGACCACTGCGGGATGGCCCGGAACGCGGCCGGCCTCCGGTCGGCCCTCGAGAAGATCCCGGTCCTCCGGGAGCAGTTCTGGAAGGACGTCCGGGTGCTGGGGTCAGGCGAGGAACTGAACCAGGAGCTGGAGAAGGCCGGCCGAGTGGCCGACTTCCTCGAGTTCGCCGAGGTGATGTGCCTCGATGCGCTCCAGCGGGAGGAGTCGTGCGGCGGGCACTTCCGGGAGGAGTACCAGACCGAGGAGGGCGAGGCGCTGCGGAACGATGAGCAGTATTCGTACGTCTCGGCCTGGGAGTACCGGGGCGAGGGAGCGGCGCCGGTCATGCACAAGGAGCCGCTCGGCTTCGAGAACGTGAAGCTTGCCACCCGCAGCTACAAGTAGGGCGATCCCATGAACCTGAATCTCACGCTCCGCGTCTGGCGCCAGTCGGGCCCGAATTCCCCGGGCCGGCTGGAGAGCTACGAGGCGAAGGACATCAGCACCCACATGTCCTTCCTGGAGATGCTCGACGTGGTCAACGAGCGGCTGATCTCCTCGGGGAAGGAGCCGATCGCGTTCGACCATGACTGCCGCGAGGGGATCTGCGGCGCCTGCTCGCTGGTCATCAACGGGGTGCCGCACGGGCCGCTCAAGGGCACCACCACCTGCCAGCTGCACATGCGCCACTTCAGCGACGGGCAGACGATCACCATCGAGCCGTGGCGGGCGCGGCCGTTCCCGGTGATCCGGGACCTGGTGGTGGACCGGGGCGCGTTCGACCGGATCATCCAGGCCGGCGGCTATATCAGCGTGTCCACCGGGAACGCCCCCGAGGCCAACAGCGTGCCGATCGCCAAGGAGGCGGTGGACCGGGCGATGGACGCCGCGGCGTGCATCGGCTGCGGCGCCTGCGTCGCGGCCTGTCCCAACGCCTCGGCCATGCTCTTCACGGCCGCCAAGATCACCCACCTGGGCCTGCTGCCTCAGGGGCAGCCGGAGCGGGAGCGCCGGGCCCGGAACATGGTCCACCAGATGGACCTCGAGGGTTTCGGGGGATGCACCAACTTCGGGGAGTGCCAGGAGGCCTGCCCGAAGAACATCTCCGTCGAGACGATCGCCCGGATGAACCGGGACTACCGGAGCGCGGTGCTCACGGATCGGGGGGAGCAGCGGGCCGCCGGCGGGTTCTGAGATCCGGCCCTCCGCTGGAGCACCGAGGGCCGCCGCGACCGGGTCGCGGCGGCCCTTTCGATCTGGCCGCGAGGCCCGGCGCGGGCTACAGGCGCGGGAGGGTGACCCCCCGCTGGGCCTGGTACTTCCCGGCCTTGTCCTTGTAGGAGGTCTCGCAGATGTCGTCGGCGTCGGCCTCGAAGAACAGCACCTGGCAGATCCCCTCGTTGGCGTAGATCCGGGCGGGCAGGGGCGTGGTGTTGCTGATCTCCAGGGTCACGTGGCCTTCCCACTCCGGCTCGAAGGGCGTGACGTTGGTGATGATCCCGCAGCGGGCGTAGGTGCTCTTCCCGACGCAGATGGTCAGGACCTCGCGGGGGATCCGGAAGTACTCCACGCTCCGCGCCAGGGCGAAGCTGTTGGGCGGCACCATGCAGACGTCGCCCTCGTACTCCACGAAGCTCCGGGCGTCGAACTCCTTCGGATCCACCACCGCCGAGAGGACGTTCGTGAAGATCTTGAACTCCGGCGCCACCCGCATGTCGTAGCCGTAGCTCGAGACACCGTAGCTGATGACCTTCCGGCCGTGGCTGTCCGCCTGGCGGACCTGGCTGTCCACGAACGGTTCGATCATGCCGTGGTGCAGGGCCATCCGGCGGATCCAGCGGTCGGACTTGATGGACATGGGCGGTCGCGGTTCGGGTCGCGGTAAATATAGCGGGGAGCGCGAGTTGCAGCCTCCGGCGGGGTTGAGTCAGCCCCCCGGTCGGGATTAGCTTTCCGCGGCTTTTCTGACCCAAACTCGAGGGCGCCGGATGCTCAAGCAGTACGTCCCCCTCATCCTGCTGGCCGCGTTCGTCATCTTCAACGCGGTCCTGCTCATCGGACTGTCGCATATCCTCTCCGCCACCCGGCGGACGGCGGTCAAGAGCACGCCGTACGAGTCGGGCATCCCCGTCCTGGGGACGGCGCGCGAACGGTTCTCGGTCAAGTTCTACCTGGTCGCGATGCTGTTCATCATCTTCGACATCGAGACGGTGTTCATGATCCCCTGGGCGGCCGGCTTCCGGCAGCTCAAGGACATGACCGGCCTCCTGGTGATCGAGATGTTCATCTTCATCGCCATCCTGGCGATCGGCTACGTCTACATCTGGAAGCGGGGAGCACTCGAATGGGATTGATCGCCCCCGGCGGCGGCGCCCCGGAGGAGGCGGCCCTCGAGGCCGCGTCCCCCAACTGGGTCACCACCCGGCTCGACGCCCTGGTCAACTGGGGCCGCACCAGCTCGCTCTGGCCGATGCCCTTCGGCACCGCCTGCTGCGCCATCGAGTTCATGGCCAGCGCCGCCAGCCGGTATGATCTGTCGCGCTTCGGCATGGAGCGGATGAGCTTCTCGCCCCGCCAGGCGGACGTGTTGATCTGCGCCGGCCGCCTGCCGTTCAAGCTCGCCCCGGTGATCCGCCGGATCTGGGACCAGATGCCCCAGCCCAAGTGGTCGATCTCGATGGGCGCCTGCGCCTCGAGCGGCGGCATCTTCGACACCTACGCCATGGTCCAGGGGATCGACACCATCATCCCGGTGGACGTCTACGTCCCCGGCTGCCCGCCGCGCCCCGAAGGGCTGGTGTACGGGATCATGCTGCTCCAGAAGAAGATCCGCGGCGAATCGCTGACCGACTCCACCCTGCGGGTGGAGCACATGGTGGGCCCCGAAGGGCTCTACCTCCCCGCCGAGAAGATCGACGAGGTCTCCGAGCCGTTCGGCAACTCGGTGCACCAGACGAGGTCCGCATGACGGCAACCACCGCAGCCGGGTCCGCGGCGGACACCGTCGCCTCCCTCCGCGCTGCCTTCGGCGCCGCGGTGCTCCGGCACGCCACGCCGTGCGGGGACGATGTCGTCTGGGTCGAGAACGCCCGGGCGCACCAGATCCTGGCCTGGCTCAAGGACACGCCCGGCCAGGACTTCGACTACCTCACCGACGTCACCGCGGTGGACTACCGCGACCCCGAACTGCCCCTCGAGGTCGTCTACCAGCTCCGGTCGCTGGCCCGGAAGGTGGACCTCCGGGTCAAGATCCCGCTCGACAAGGCCCAGCCGCTGGCCGTCGATTCGGTCTTCGACCTCTGGAAGGGGGCCGACTGGCTCGAGCGCGAGGTCTTCGACATGTTCGGCGTGAGCTTCACCGGCCACCCCGACCTCCGCCGCATCCTGATGTGGGACACCTACGTGGAGGGGTACCCCCTGCGGAAGGACTTCCCGCTCCGGGGCCACTTCAGCCGGGCCGAGCAGACCCGGCAGGCGCTCGCCGCGAACCCCGAGGCGCACTACTCGCTCGAGGAGCTCTCCATCGCCGAGGCCTTCGGCGACCTCCCCGAGGAAATGCGGCAGCGCCTGCTCCACGGCGAACGGGGAGAACTGCGATGACCACCCGGACCGTCGAGTTCGCGCTGTCGACTTCGGGGGTGGATCCCCATGGCCAGCCGATCCGGATTCCCCTCGGCGCAGAGCTCCACCCCGAACGGGTCCGGAAGCCGGCCTTCGGGCAGGAGCACATGCTGATCAACATCGGGCCCCAGCATCCGGCCACGCACGGCGTGCTCCGGCTGGTGGTGGAGCTCGAGGGCGAGACCGTGAAGCGGGTGATTCCCCACATCGGGTACCTGCACTCCGGCTTCGAGAAGCTGGCCGAGTACCGGCACTACAACCAGATCATCCCCCTCACCGACCGGACCGACTACCTGTCGCCGATGGCGAACAACGTCTGCCTGGCGCTGGCGGCGGAGAAGCTGATGGGGATCGAGATCACGGAGCGCTGCCAGGTGCTCCGGGTCATTGCCTGCGAGCTGTCGCGGGTCATCTCCCACCTGGTCTGGCTGGGCACCACCGGCATCGACCTCGGCGCCTACACGCCCTTCCTCTGGTCGTTCCAGGAGCGCGAGCGGGTGTACGATCTCCAGGAGTCGTGGTGCGGGGCCCGGCTGACGACCAGCGTCACCCGGATCGGTGGCATGCTGGCCGATATTCCGGACGGCTGGGAGGCGCGGTTGCGCGACTTCTGCCGGACCTTCCCGGCCACGCTCAAGGAAGTGGACACCATGTTCACGCGGAACGCCGTCTGGATCGGGCGGACCCAGGGCGTGGGGGGCATTTCCGCTGCCGAGGCCATCAACTACTCCCTCTCCGGACCGATGCTCCGGGCCGCCGGCGTGGCCTACGACGTCCGGAAGGACCGGCCGTACCTGGGGTACGAGACCTACGACTTCGACGTTCCGGTCGGCACCACGGGGGACATCTACGACCGCTACCTGGTCCGGTTCGAGGAGATGTACCAGTCGGTCCGGATCCTGGAGCAGGCCCTCGACCGGCTGGAGAAGCTCAAGGGCGCGCCGCTCAACGTAGCCGATCCCCGGGTCATCCTCCCGCCCAAGCACCGGGCGATGAGCGACATGGAAGCGATGATCTTCCACTTCAAGCAGGTGATGGAGGGCATCCCGGCGCCCGCAGGCGAGGCCTACTTCGGCGTCGAGAACCCCAAGGGCGAGCTGGGCTACTACTTCGTGTCCGACGGCAGCGCCAAGCCGGTGCGCTGGCGGATCCGGCCTCCGTCCTTCATCAACCTGGCGGCCCTCCCGAAGCTCTGCGAGGGCGTGCTCCTCTCCGACGTGATCGCCATCAACGCGAGCGTCGACATCGTCATGGGAGAGATCGACCGATGAGCGGCCACGCGACGGCGCCCGGCGCCGAGACCCACCAGCCGGTCTTCACCGGGAAGGCGCTCGAGCGGCTGGAAGCGCTCTTCCCGAAGTACCCGAACCGGCAGGCCTGCCTGCTGCCGGCCCTCTGGATCATCCAGGAGGAGCGCGGCTGGATCTCGCCGCAGGCCATGGCCGAGGTGGGAGAGCGGCTGGGGCTGACCCCGGCGTACGTGAAGGGCGTGGTGACCTTCTACACGATGTACCACCAGCACCCGGTGGGGACGCACTTCGTGCAGGTCTGCACGACCACGCCGTGCAACGTGTGCGGCGCCGAAGGGGTGGCGGAGGCCTTCCTCAAGGCCACCGGCTGCAAGC
>DASWBQ010000391.1:0-7196 GCA_036390535.1 Gemmatimonadales bacterium
CGACGGCGAGGCGGGCGCGGCTGAGGGAGGCGAGTTGGCGATCCAGGTCGGATCGCTGGGACCGGCTGAGCGAGAACCGTCCGGCAGCCCGGTAGCTGGACTCCGCCTCGGTCAGCCGGCCGAGGGACTCCTGGGCCCGGCCCAGGTAGATCGCGGCGGTGAAGCTGGGCCGGACCTGAAGAGCGGCCGCCAGCACGTCTTCGGCCCGTTCCATGGCGCCGGCCTGGTAATAGCGGATGCCGACGCGGGTGAGTGCGTCGGCATCACCCGACGCGGCGGCAGCGTCGCGGTCGAGTTGTTCCAGCTGGACCGGGGTCACCCCGGAAGGCGGGGCACCTCCGGCACAGGCGGCGGCAAGCAGCAAAACCGCCAGGAGCGGGCAGGAAAGACGGAACCGCATGACCGGGCCAGTACCTCTCCCGAAGGGATGCCGGAAAGGTAACCGGCCGATCGTGCTTGGCGCCCCCACCGGCCTCACCTACTTTCCGGCCTCGCATCCGCCCCGACATGGCCGCACCCGACACTAGCCACCGCCCCCCGCTCCTCCCGGTCAGCGTTCTCCTGGCGGACGTCACCTGCCTGGGTATCGTGATGCCGCTCCTGGCGAGTTACGCCGCGGAGTACCACGCCAGCACCACCGCCATCGGTCTGCTCGTGGCGATCTACTCGCTGCTGCATTTCGTGCTGGCGCCGCTCTGGGGCCGCCTGAGCGATCGCATTGGCCGGCGTCCCGTGCTCCTGATCGGGCTCATCGGCACCCTCGGGTCCTCGGTCATCTTCGCGATGGCCGACAGCTTCATGCTGCTGGCGCTCTCCCGGATCGTCGCCGGGGGGCTGGGCGCGACCCTCAACGTCACCCAGGCCTACGCCGCCGACCTGACGACGGTTGAACGCCGCACCAGGGTCATGGGGCTGGTCGGGGCAGCCTTCGGGGTCGGGTTCATCCTGGGCCCGACCATCGGCGGGGTCACCAGCGCGATCGACCCCGCGGCGCCCGGACTGGCGGCCTCGGTGATCTCCGCAGTGAATCTCGTCGTGGCCATGGCACGCCTGCCCGAGGCACCGGCCCGGACGGCCCGGTTCGCGGCTGCGGCCACCCGTATCGATCCGGCCCGGTTCGCGGTGCCGTTCACGGCCGCGTTCATGTCGACGCTTGCCTTCACGGTGATCTACGTGGTCTTCCCGCTCCACGCCGAGCAGGCGCTCGGTTTCGACCGGAGCCGGGTGAGCTACCTCTTCGCCATGGTCGGCGTGATGACCGCCCTGGTCCAGGGCGGCTTGATGGGTCGCCTCAGCCGCCGCTACGGGGAGGGCCGGCTGGTGGTGGCGGGTGGGCTGCTGATGGCCATCGGCCTCGCCGGCCTGGCGATGACGGCCGAGGGGGCCTGGCTGCTCTATCCGGGCCTGATCGCCCTCGGCATCGGCTTCGGGTTGGCCGGCCCGGCCGAGGCAGGGTACGTCTCGCGGCTGGCCCCGCCGGAAAGCCAGGGCCGGGTGCTGGGCATGCTCCAGAGCGCGAACTCGGTGGCCCGGGTGCTCGGCCCGGTCGCTGCCGGCCTGGCGATGGCCGCGGGCGGAGCCGTCACCGCCTTCGTGACGGCGGCCGTCGCCGCCGCGGGGGCGGGAGGGCTGGGGACCCGGATGCGGGAGAGCGGACAGCATCAAGCGGAGAGCTGAGGGTTGGCGGCCCGCGCCGCGACTTCCTCCGTTCTCCCCGCTGTCAGCTCTCGGCTCTCCTCACTTCGGCAGGCTGAAGATTCGCTCCCACCGGATTGCCGTGAAGAACGGCATCGGCTTCCAGCTGTTGGCGTCGAAGCTGTAGTAGATGAACAGCGGCCGGCCGCGGACGCTCTCCCGTGGCAGGAACCCCCAATAGCGGCCGTCGTAGGAGTCGTCGCGGTTGTCCCCCATCATGAAGTAGTGCCCCGCGGGCACGACGATGGGGCCCCAGTCCTGCAGGTCGGGTTCGTAGTCGGCGGTGTCGGTTCCCACGTAGTACTTGAGCTGCCAGCCCCGCATCTTGGCACGGTAGGAGGCGTCGGCCGAGGAATGGGGATTCCCATGCCGCGCCCATGGCTCGTCCACCGCCTGCCCGTTCCGGCGGAGGACTCCATCGACCATGGCCAGGGTGTCGCCCGGCATGCCGACCAGTCGCTTCACGACCTTGAGCCCCTCTTCCTCCACCGAGTCGAAGACCACGACGTCATCACGGCGCGGCTCGCGGATCGCCGGGAGCCGCTTCCCGGTGAACGGGACCTCCGCGCCGTACAGCAGCTTGTTGACGAACAGGAAATCCCCGACCATCAGGGTGTTCTCCATGCTCCCCGACGGAATCCGGAAGGCCTCGAGCAGGAAGGTCCGCAGGAACAGCCAGACCACCAGCGCGAACGCGATCGACTTGATCCACTCCCAGACCCAGGTCGCGAAGCCACGCCCTTTCGAGGCCGTGTCGCTCATCGTCTAGTCCACCCAGTCCGCGATGAAGAGGTTGGTCTCGCCCGCCATCTTCTGATTACGGTTGGAGGCCCAGACCAGTTTCTTCCCGTCCGGGCTCCACATCGGGAACGAGTCGAAGTCGGGGTGGGTGGTGATCTTCTCCAGCCCGGTACCGTCGACGTTGATCAGGTAGAGATCGAACGCCCCGCTCCGCGGGTTCTCGAAGTTCGACGAGAAGATGATCCGCCGGTTGTCCGGGTGGAAGAACGGCGCGAAGTTCGCCCCGCCAAGCCGGGTCACCTGGCGGGCGTTGCTGCCGTCGGCGTTGGCGACCCAGACTTCCACCCGGGCCGGACGGACCAGCCGCGCCTGCAGCAGGCCGAGGTAGTCGGCCGAGTCGCGGGCGGTGGCGGGATAGTTGGCCCGCCAGACGATCATCCTGCCGTCGTGGGAAAAGAAAGCGCCCCCGTCGTAGCCGAGCTTGTGGGTCAGCCGCCGGACGTTGCTGCCATCCACGTTCATGGTATACAGCTCGATGTCGCCGTCCAGGGTAGACGTGAAGAGAATCGTCTTCCCGTCTGGCGACAGGGTCGCCTCGGCGTTGTAGGCTCCGTTGCTGGTCAGCTGCCGGAGATCGCTGCCGTCGAGCTTCGACGTGTAGATCTCGAGGTGGCCGAGCGGCCAGACATAGCCGCGGGACATGTCCACCGGGGCCGGGCAGGCCGCATCGTGCTTGAACGTCGAGGCGTACATGATCCGGCGGTCGTTATCGAGGAAGTAGCCGCAGGTGGTGCGGCCCTGCCCGTTCGACACCCGGCGCATCCCCGACCCGTCGATGTTGATGACGTACTGCTGGTCGCACCCCGCGTCCACCTGCTCCTGGCGCTGGAAGATGATCTGCGCCCCGGAACGCGAGAAGTAACCCTCGGCGTTGTTGCCCCCGAAAGTCAGCTGCCGGATGTTCCGGAGGTGCCGCTCCCCCGCCTCCGGCTGCAGGAAGGTGGTGGACGGCCCGCTCAGGGCCGGCGTCGGCGCCGGTGCAGCTCCGCCCCCCCCGCATCCGGCCAAGAGGGTGATCACCAGTATCGGCCCCCCGCACCTCATCCGCTCCGTCCCTCCGCCCCTCCGCCCTCTCGCCCTCATGATTCCTCCAGCGCGGCCAGGACCTCCGCCGCGTGTCCTTTAGGTTTCACCTTCTCGAAGATCCGGGCCACCTTCCCCGCCCCGTCGATGAGGAAGGTGGTGCGCAGGATCCCGAAGTACTTCCTGCCGTACATGCTCTTCTCGCCCCAGGCCCCGTAGGCCTCCGCCACGGCGTGGTCGGTGTCGGCCAGCAGGGGGAATGGCAACCGGTACTTGGCTTTGAACTTCTGGTGGGAAGCTACCCCGTCCGGTGAGACGCCGAGCACCACCGCGCCGGCCCGCTGGACTGCCTTCCAGTTGTCCCGGAACTCGCAGGCCTCGGTGGTGCAGCCGCTGGTGTCGTCCTTCGGGTAGAAATACAGGACCACCGCCCTGCCCTTCAGGTCCTTGAGAGCAACGGTGGAGCCGTCATCGGCGGGTAACGTGAAGTCCGGGGCCTGGTTGCCTGCGGTGAGCATCGATCCGATCGCGTTGGGGTCTTCGGTGGCATCGCACTGGGGACGAACGACGGGGAGCAATCTGCCTCCGGAGGCCCCCCGTTGCCAGTCGCCGGACGCACATCAGGGCACGGCGATGCCGGGCAGGTTCAGGCGCTGGCGAAACCGGAGGACCGGGTGGTCCTGGCCCCGGCGGAGGTCGCGATCAAGGAAGTTCCAGGTGACGAACCCGTCCTGAGAGGCGGGCTCGAGGAGCCACGCGGCCAGGACCCCGAGCCGCTGGCGGGTTGACACCAGGTACCAGCCCGTCCCCGCCACCGCGGGGCGGGAGCGCCAGGCCCCCTCGACCCGGACGGTCCGATGCCCCTCAAACGGGTTCGTGGCCGCCACCACGCTGTCCACCCGGAACGCCTCGGCCTCCCCCTCCCAACCCACACTCAGCCGGGTCACCCCGATCCCATGACGGCGGAGCGCCTCGACCAGGTGCCACTGCTCCGGCGGTAGCAGGTACCCCTCTGGCATCGCCTCGACCCGCCCGGCCACAAAGCGATCGAAGACCGGCATCCGGATGGTCCTGAAGACACCGGTGCGCCGGCGCCGCGCGAACGGGCCGGCGCCATCGGCCGCCGGCTCGGTCAATTCCGCGACGACATCGTCCTCGAACGGCGGCGCCAGGACGGCGCGGACCGCAATCGAGTCCGGCCGCGGGACCGAGGCCGTCAGTCGGCGGATCGTCTCCCCCTCCTCGGCGGCCCGGCGGATCACCTCGAGGGTGAAGTTGTAGGTGGCGGCCACCCGGGTACGGAGGTCGGCGTTGCTGTAGGCCTCCCCCAGGATGGCGAGCCGCCCTCGCATCCCGAACCAGTTCACCCCGAAACGCGGGTCCGGGTCGTACGTCTCCCACCCCCGCACCAGGGAGTCTGGGTGCTGGTTGCGGAAGTTGCCATACCAGTAGGTGGCCTGGCCGTGGCGGCTCTGCACCCGGCGACGGACCTCGGGGAGAAAGCGGTCGCGGACGTAGTCGTTCGCCGGGAGGCGGTTCGGGTTCAGGCCCGGCGCGTACGTCAGGACGTAGCCGTGATAGCTGCCGTTGGTGGTGTGAAGGTCGAGCAGGACGTCAGGGTCCCAGGCATCGATCAGCGCGGCAGCGCCACGCGTTTCCGGCGCCTCCTGCTTGACGTAATCCCGGTTGAGGTCGAGTCCCATCCCGTTGGGACGCCGCCCCACGACCGGCGGTCCGTTCTGCCCCGGCCGGTTCCGGTCCCCGGGGCCGAAGGCATCGTTGCCGTCGGCGTTGTAGATCGGCACCACCAGGAGCACCACGCTGTCGAGCAGGGGCCGGAGCGCTCCGAGCGAGAGGTCGCGGAGCAGCATCAGCGCCGCGTCCTTCCCCTCGACCTCACCGCCGTGAATGTTGCCCTGGATGTACAGCACCGGTTTCCCGCTGCGGCGCGCCTCCGCCGGGCCCTCCACCAGCGGCCGCGACGCGACCACATACGGCACCTCACGGCCCCGGGGGCTCGTGGCCAGCACCCCCCTCCGGACCGGGGCGCCCGCCCGGACCAGGCTGTCGAGGAACGCCAGCACATCGGCGTGGCTGGAGGTCTCGGTGTAGCTGGACCGCTCGGCACGGGTCTGCTGCCCGATGACGGGCGCGGGAACCAGGCAGCCGGCAGCAAGGGCCAGAAGACACGCCAGGCGGGCGTGCCTATGGCCGGGCCTCACCTCGGCCGCTCCACCGAGTCGGTGGCCACCGGCACCGGCATCCGTTCCACCACGGTAGCCTCCACCGCCGCGCCATCCGTCAGGCGCTCGAGGCCGCCGACCACCACCAGGTCGCCGGGAGCGATCCCGGAGCGGACCTCGACGAACCCGGGGGTCCGGACGCCGAGATCGACCTGCCGACGCGAGGCGGTGTTGTCCTGGATCACCCAGACGAAGGCACCGCTCTGGATCAGCGTCACGGCGTCCTCGGGAATGACCACCGCGTTGGCGCGAACTTCGGTCGCCAGGCGAGCCTCGATGAACATGCCGGCCTGAAGCTGCCGGGCCGGGTTGGCGACCAGCGCCTTGACCGTGATGGTGCGACCGGGGAGCTGGACCTGCGGGTCCACGAAGTCCACCCGCCCCTCGAAGTCCTTCCCGGGAAGGGCGGCGACCTGGAACCGCACCACCTGGCCGACCTTGAGCCGTTCGGCGTAACGTTCCGGCACCTGGAAGCTGGCGCGCTGGGGATTCACCGTCTGGAGGGAGATCAGCCGGGTCGCCGACGTCACATAATCACCGAGGCTCACCATCCGGGCGCCGGCGACGCCCGGGAACGGCGCCCGCACCACGGTCCGGTCGAGCCGCAGCTGGAGCAGGGCCAGCGAGGCCTCGGTGCTCCGGGCCTCGGCCTCGGCACGCTCCAGGTCAGCCGGGGCCGCCGCCTTGTCGGCCAGCAGCTGCCGGGTCCGGTTGAGCGCCTGCAGCGCCAGGTCGCGCTCCGCCTCGGCCCGGGCCACCTGGGCCCTGAGCTCGGCGTCGTCCACCTTGAAGAGGGCCTGGCCATCGGCGACCAGCGAGCCTTCACGCACCAGGATGCTCACCAGCCGGCCATCCACCTCAGGGCGGAGCTCGATGGACTGCACCGCCTCGATCTGACCGGTGGCCCGGAGGGCGTCCACCACCGAGTCGGTCCGCGCCGCCGCGACCTCGACGGTGAGCACCCGGGGCGGGCTGCCGCGGCCGCCTGCCGCCGCGCTGCCCGCGTCTCCGCCCTTCGCACATGCCCCGGCCACCATCAGCAATCCCGCCAGCAACCGTCTCATCAGGGTTCCGTCCTGTCCTTGAGCAACCGCCGGCCGAGGATCGCCTCGAGCCCGGCGACGGCCAGCCGCGCCGCGTAGTCGGCCGTGACCACGGCGGCCTCTGCGGCCGTCAGCTGGTCCTGGGCCTCGAGCAGATCGAGAATGGTGGACGCCCCGGCCCGGTACCGGGTGTCCTGAACACGGAAGTTCTCGCGGGCCACCAGCACCGCTTCGCGCTCGAGATCGAGTGCCGCCCGGGCGGTCACGAAGGCGTTGTAGGCGGTGGTCACGTCGGCATCGACCCCCCGCTCGAGGTCCTCCCGCACGGCGCGGCTCACGTCCCGGGTCGCCCTGGCCCGGGCCACGCTCAGTTCCCGCTGGGCGTTGTCCC
>DASWBQ010000392.1:0-9025 GCA_036390535.1 Gemmatimonadales bacterium
ACGGGCCCCGGGGGGCCCGGATGTTCAACAACGCCGACTGGCTACGGGACCTCCCGCTGCTGGAGTTCCTCCGGGACACCGGCAAGCACTTCACCATCAGCTACATGCTGCACAAGGAGTCGGTGCGGAACCGGATGGAGACCGGAATCTCCTTCACCGAGTTCGCCTACATGCTGGTGCAGGCGCACGACTACGAGCACCTGCATCGGCTCGAGGGGTGCGAGTTGCAGATGGGCGGCAGCGACCAGTGGGGCAACATCACCGCCGGCATCGAACTGGTTGGCCGGAAGCACGGCGTCGAGGTCCACGGCCTCACCGTGCCGCTTCTGACCACGGCGACCGGCGCCAAGTTCGGCAAGAGCGAGGATGGCAACGTCTGGCTCGACCCTGCCCGGACCAGCCCGTACAAGTTCTACCAGTTCTGGCTCAACCAGGACGACCGCGACCTCGAGCGCCTGCTCATGACCTTCACCTTCCTCTCGATGCCCGAGGTCGCGGCGATCGTCGGGGAGCATGCCCGGGCGCCCGAGAAACGGCTCGGGCAGAAGACGCTGGCCGAAGACGTGACCCGCCGGGTCCACGGTGACGAGGCGCTGGCCAGGGCGCAGCAGGCGGCCGCAGCGCTGTTCCAGGGCGGAGGGGCGGAGGCGCGGAGGGGGGGAGAGACGCTGCTGGCCATCGAGATGCCCGAGGTGGTGATCACGGCGGCCGAATTCGGCGCCGGCTTGCCGGTGGTAGACCTGCTCGTGCGGGCAGGGCTGGCGTCGTCCAAGGGTGAGGCGCGCCGCGGCATTGAAGGCAAGGGGTACTACCTGGACGCCGAGGCGGTCACTGACGTGGCGGCGCGCTTGGGTGACGGCGACCTGCTCGAAGCCGGTGGGCGGCGCTTTGTGGTGCTTCGCAAGGGCAAGAAGAACTACGTCCGCGTGGTGGTCCGGTAGCCAGGGCGGCGCCGTGAGGGGGCGGCCGCGGAGGCGGCCGCACCGCCCATCGAGGGAGGGCCCCGCCTAGATTTCAGCGATGTCCGCCAGGCAGCTCCTGAAACGATTGGCGATCGGTCTGCTCGCCCTCGCCGTGTTCGGCGTGATGCTCGGCCTCGGCGCCTGGACCCGGGCCTGCGCCGGCGGAGCCTGCCCCTCCATCGCCGGGCTGACCAACTACGACCCCGACCAGGCCTCCAAGGTCTACGCCGCCGACGGCCGCCTGATCACCGACTTCGGCCTCCAGCGCCGCACCGTGGTGTCCCTGGAGGACATGTCGCCCGCGGTCCCCGCCGCCTTCCTGGCGGTCGAGGACAAGCGCTTCTACCAGCATGACGGCATCGACTGGATCCGCACCGTCGGCGCCCTCAAGCCGCTCCTCCAGGGCCGCCGGCCGCAGGGGTTTTCCACCATCACCATGCAGCTCGCCGGCAACCTCTGGCCCGAGAGCATCAACCGTCGCGAGCGGAGCCTCATCAAGGGCTCCCAGCGGAAGATCCGGGAAATGCGGGTCGCCCTCGAGATCGAGCGCACCTACCCCAAGGACAAGATCCTCGAGCTCTACCTGAACCAGATCGACCTCGGCAACCGGGCGTACGGGGTCGAGACCGCGGCCCAGCGCTATTTCGGCAAGCCGGTGAGCCAGCTCAACGTGGCCGAGGCGGCGATGCTGGCCGCGATCCCGAAGGCGCCCTCCCGCTACAACCCCCGCCGGAACCCCGACCTCGCCGTCCAGCGCCGGAACGTCGTCATCAACCTGATGCGGGACGACGGCAAGCTCTCCCCGACGTCGGCGGAGGCCTGGAAGGCCTATCCGCTGCAGCTCTCGTCGGCGTCGGACTTCAGTGGCGTCGCCGACTACTTCGTCGAGTACGTCCGCCAGCAGCTCGACGCCCGCTTCGGCGCCGATCTCTACCGCGCCGGCCTCCGGATCCACACGACCCTCGACCTCGACATGCAGCTCGCCGCCGAGCGGGCGCTGGAATCCCAGCTGGAGGCGATCGAGGGCGGCCAGTTCGGCCGGTTCACCCACACCACCTGGCGGGAATACCTGGCCCGGCGGACCGAGCTGGACGACGCCACCGAGCCCCCGGCCCAGAGCCCCTACCTCCAGGGGGCGCTGGTCACGATGGAGGCGAAGACCGGCTACATCCGCGCCATGGTTGGCGGGCGCGACTTCGACGATTCCAAGTTCAACCGGGCCACCCAGGCCCTCCGGCAAGCGGGCTCCACCTTCAAGCCGTTCGTCTACTCGGCCGCGGTCCGCGCGGGCTATCCCTTCTCGACGGTGATGCAGGACGAGCCGATCAGCGTCCCGATCGTCGACCAGCCCAACTGGGAGCCCCAGAACTACGACAACAAGTTCGAGGGACCGATGACGCTGCGCCGGGCCCTCTTCACCTCCCGCAACACCATCGCCGTGAAGCTGGGACTCGAGCTTGGGCCGGACGCCGTCGTGGCGGAGGCCGCCGCCTTCGGGCTCACGACCAGGATCCCGTCGGTGCCTTCCATCGCCATCGGCTCGGCCGACGTCTACCTCCTCGACATGGTCGCCGCCTACACCGCCTTCGCCAACCTCGGTGAGCGGACCAGGCCCCTGGGGATCCTCCGGGTGGAGGACCGGCAGGGCAACATCCTCTGGCAGCCGTCGACCGACGCGACCCCGGTCATGGATCCGGTCCAGGCCTGGATCGTCCTCGACGTGCTCCGCGACGTGGTTCGCCGGGGCACCGCGTTCAGCGCGGTGACCGGGCAGGGGTTCACGGTGCCGGCCGGCGGCAAGACCGGCACCACCAACGACTACAAGGATGTCTGGTACATGGGATTTACCCCGGACCTGGTGACCGGCGTCTGGCTTGGTCTCGACAACCCCGCCAAGATCATGGGCAACGCCCAGGGCGGGCGGCTCGCCGCACCGGCATGGACGGCGATGATGCAGCAGGTGTATGACCGTCGCCGGGCGCCGGCGCCGTGGCGGGAGCCCGAGGGAGTGGTGGCTGACCAGATCGATTCCGAAACCGGCTACCGCGCCACGCCGCGGTGCCCGGTGAAACAGGTCATCCTCGAGTACTTCGTGCCGGGCACCGAGCCGAGCACCTATTGCCCCCTGCACGGCGGGCGGGCGTCCGGCAGCACCCCCTGACATGACCGCTGTCCGCCTGTCTGCCGACTGGTTGGTGCCGATCGTCGGGCCGCCGGTCCGGGACGGCGCCGTCCTGGTCGGCGAGGATGGCAGGATTGCCGCGGCCGGCCCTGACTCCGCGGTGCCCGCACCGCCGGGCATCCCGGCGCACCGCCACCCTGGTGTCATCCTTCCCGGCCTCGTCAACGCCCACACCCACCTCGAGCTCACCGGCTGGCGCGACGTCGCGCCGCCGGACGATTTCCCGACCTGGATCCGCACCATCCGGCGCCGCAAGGAGGCGCGCACCGCCGCCGAGTACCTCGATGCGGCGCGTGCCGGCCTGCGGGCCTGCTGGGCCGGAGGTGTCACGACGATCGCCGATACCGGAGACTCCGGTGCGGTGATCGAGGCGCTGGCTGAGGCCGGTGGCAGCGGGGTCGCGTACCAGGAGGTCTTCGGTCCCGACCCGGGACAGCTCGCCGACAGCATGACCGGCCTCAAGGCCCGGGTTACTAGCCTGACCCGATTCGAAGGCCCGCGCATCCGGCTCGGCGTGTCCCCCCACGCTCCGTACACCGTCAGCGGTCCCCTCTTCCGGGCGGTGGCGGATTTCGCGGACCAGGATGACCTCCCGCTCGCGGTGCACGTCGCCGAGTCGGGGGCCGAGCAGCAGCTGATCGCCGCGAGCGCCGGACCGTTCGCGGAGGCATGGGCGGCGCGGGGCATTCCGCTGCCCGACAGCCTGGCTCAGCTCGACCAGCCACTGCCGATCCGTACTCCGGTGCGCTGGTTGGATGCCCTTGGCGTCCTCGGCCCGACCACCCTGGCCATTCACGCCGTGCGGATCGATCCGGAAGATGTGCACATCCTGGCCCGGCACGATGTCGCGGTGGCACACTGCCCGGTGTCCAACGCCCGGCACGCGCATGGGGAGGCCCCGCTGCGTGCCCTCCTCGCGGCGGGGATCCGGGTGGGACTGGGCACTGACTCGGAGGCCAGTGTCGGGCCCCTCGATCTCTTCGCGGAGATGCGCGCCGCCCGGCGGATCGGGGGGCTCAGCGCCGAAGAGACTCTGCGCCTCGCCACCCTGGAAGGGGCCCTGGCGATCGGGGCCGCCGACGTCGGGGCGGTGGCGGAAGGGTACTGGGCGGACCTCACGCTGGTCGGACGGGCGGACGGACAGGCGGGCAGACGGGCAGTGGAGGATCCGAATGAACTCCTCGTCAATGCGGCCCCCGGTGACGTAGCTGTTACGTGGCAGGCAGGGAACGTGGTGTTTCGTCGCTGAGATCCCGTCCGTCTGTCCGTCTGCCCGTCCGCCCGTCCCCCTCCCGCCCTCTCCCGCTCCCTATTACTCTGAAACAACCGCTTTCCAAGGGGAGTTGGAGTGCGCTGCCTTGCCCTGAACGCTTCGTTCGAGCCGCTGACCATGGTGCCCATGCGACGGGCGCTCCGGCTGGTGATCGATGGCAAGGCGGAGATCATCGAAGCCGAGTCCAACGAGATCATCCGGAGCGCCTCCCTCAGCTTGCCCCGGCCCGCGATCATCCGGCTGGTCAAGTTCGTGCACGTGCCGCGCCGGTTCCGGCGCCAGGTCACCAACACCTTCCTCTTTGCCCGCGACGACTACCGGTGCCAGTTCTGTCACCGGACCCAGGCCGAGCTGCGCCACCGGGAGTGCCTCACCCGGGACCACCTGGTGCCGATCTCGCGGGGCGGGGGGAACGAGTGGACCAACGTCGTCACCGCCTGTTCTTCCTGCAACACCCGGAAGGGCAACCGCCTCCCCGAAGAGTGCGGGATGCTGCCGCTCCACCCGCCCACCGAGCCGCATTTCGTGCACCTGGCCTGGTCGGTCCGTCGGCTCACGGCGACCCAGCAGAAGTACATCCGGGTGTTCTACGGCCGAGGGACCCTGGAGGCGCTGCGGGGGTAGGCGGCAAGACGGCATGTTGGCAAGTCGGCATGATCGCCACCTTCTCCTGCCGCCCTGCGCCCTGCCGTCTATCTCGTCACCGGAAATCTCGCGCTCCTCGCCTCCAGGCTCTCCGTCGGCAATCCCCCGAACCGGAGCAGCAGTCGCCGCGCCGCCCGCTTCACCGCCCCCGGCTGCTGGGCCGCGTCGGTGGCCGGATCGCCGGCGAGGAACCGCTCCATCTCCTCCACCTCTTCGTCGGTCAGAGTCCGGATCTGCAGCGAGGCGGTGAAGTAGTACTCCCCGCGCCCCGCGGCCGAGATGCTCACCACGTTGGCGCGCTCGAGGTCGCGCTCCAGCTCCTGCAGGCTGGCGAACCGCTGGACCGACCGCGGGCTCCCGCCGAACAGCACCGTCTTGGCGTACTGGTCGACCAGCGGCTCGTACTGCACCACCGTCTCCCACTCGAATGCCTGCTCGAGGGCGTCGAACCAGTCGGTGCGCACTCGCCAGATCTCCACCCGGAACTGCAGTCGGAGGGGGAAGGAGTTCTGCAGGCTCTCGACCCACCGGGGATCGCGGAGAATGTCAGGAGTTCGCACCACCGGGCGGCGCAGTCCTGTCTCAGGCACCGGTTCCGACGTCGTCACCTCCAGCCGGACCCGCTGCTGGGCGGTGGCCATCGGGGCCGCCGCCAGCGCCAGTGTCGCGACCAGGAGGAGCCGCTGCATCAGAACCGCCGCTGCAGCCGGAAGGTGAGCCTGGGCTCCCACGGCCCCGTGAGCGGCGAGGCGACGTAGACCGCCAGGCCGTCGAAGTCGAGTCCGATGCCCACGTCGTAGGCCCACTCGCTGAGTTCCGGAATCCGGTTGTTGGGGACGCGTCCCGGACCCTCGCCGGTGAGCCAGGCCTTTCCCATGTCGCCGAACACCACCACGTCGGCCTGGTCGGCCCCGACCAGCCGCTCGAGGAGCACCAGTTCGCCGCTGCCCAGCCAGTCCCGGAGTCCCAGACGGAACCGGAAGCGTGCCTCCGCCTGGAGGGCCAGCGACCGGTCGCAGAGCGCCGTCAGGGCCGGATCGGTGTACCCCGCCGGCGCGCAACGCTGGTCGCGGAACTGGTACCCCGGGAGGAGGTCGTATCCGCCGAGGGCCACGCGCTCCTGGACGGGCAGGGGATCACCGCCCAGCCAGCCGCCGCCGACCAGCCGGAGGTTGGCGCGCGCGATGGCGTTGATGCGGGCGTAGGTGCGGACGTCGACCCAGAGCTTGTAGAAGGTGTAGTTCCGCCCCGTCGGCAGGGGCTCCCGGACTTCGGCCGGAAGCGCGGCGGGGGCGACGTCACCGCTGGTCTGGCGCTCGACGTTGGCACGGACATACCACCCGCTGGTGGGCGTGCGGGTGGCATTGCGGGAATCCAGCTCGGCCGCGCCCCGGAAGACAGTGTAGTGCCCGTCGTCCACCAGCGGGTTGGGCCGCCAGGGATCCGGGTTCGCCAGGCTGACGGGATCGGAGGCCGGGACCGTCGTCTGCTTCCGGTAGTCGATCGCGGCTTCGACCCTGAGGGTGCGCAGCGGGTAGGCGAAGGCGTGTCCGCCGAAGCCCTCGTCCTGGTAGTAGTCGCGGTAGTCGCGGCCCAGCAGGAAGGTGGACCACCCGATTTCTGCGAGCGAGAACGGCTGGTCCTCGATCGGCAAGACCTCCTGGGCCCAGGTTCCGCCGATCCCGTATCGCATCCCGGATCGCTTCTGCCACTCGAACCGTGCCCGGTATCCGAACTCGGCACGCTGGTCGGTGGGATCGCTCTCGGTACGGAGGATCCCTCGCAGGTCGATCTTCGCCTCGCCCTCGTTCGGCGTCGGGAACCTGAAGCTGGGACCCCCGATGATCGGCAGCCCCTCGACCCGGTTGTAGGTGCGTCCCGTTTCCAGCACCAGCTCGGTGCTGAGCTTCCCGGCGGTGAAGGTGGCCCGGGCGCGCGCCATCTCCCCCAGGGTCAGGGGCTCCTCACGGATCTCGAGCAGCCCCGCGCTGGTGCGGACCACTGGCGCGGGATCGGCGTAACTGCGCATTCCGCCGATGTGCGTGCCACCGGGCTGGGTCAGGAACCGCCCGCCCACCACCAGCACCTCGCCGTCGACTACGCCGGTCGGCCCGATGATCAGGCCGCCGTTGACGATGGTGACCCGGCCGGTGATCCGGCCGTTGACCCGGAGGGTGCCGCGGTACATCCCCACGTCGCCGCGGATCGAGGTGCCCGAGCCCACCGTGAACGAGCCATAGAGGCGGGTCGCGGCGGAGTCGTTGTACCGGATGACGGCCTCCCGCACCGCCTCGATCGGCGCCCCGCTCCGCCACAGTCCCGGGGCCGGTGGTGCGGCGGGGTCGATGACGTTGACGGTATCCTGCTGAGCGCTCGCCGGGACGGCGAGCGCCAGCAGGACGGGAAAGAGCGGGAGAATGCGGAAGAGAGCGGGACGAAGACTCCCCGCTCTGGGCTGCAGTCCTCCCGCCCTCTCCCGCCCGCTCCCGCCCGCTCCCGTCTTCATTGGATTCCCAGCCTCTTCATTCTCCGATACAGATTCGCCCGGTCCGTCTGCAGCAGCCGCGCAGCCTCGGCCACGTTGCCGTTGGCCCGCGACAGGGCCCGCGAGATCAGGTTCCTCTCGTAGTCGTCCAGGAGGTTGGACAGCGACCGGTCCCAGCTCTCCGCCTGATCGGTGGGCGGGGCGGCCGCACTGCCCGACGGCCCCCCCCCGCGCGGCAGGACCTGTCGCACCAGGGCCGCGTCGATCTCGCCGCCACCCACGATCACCAGCCGCTCGACGATGTTCGCCAGTTCCCGCACGTTGCCCGGCCAACCGTGGCCTGCCAGCGCCTCGAGCGCTTCCGCGGTGAAGGTCGGGGTGTGGACCGGCCGGGCCCGCCGGGCCAGGTGGAGCACCAGGTCGGGCAGGTCGGACAGCCGGTCGCGGAGCGGCGGGATCTCGACCGGGAAGACGTTGAGCCGGAAAAAGAGGTCCTCGCGAAAGGTCCCCGCCACCACCGCCTGCTCGAGGCGCTGGTTGGTCGCCGCCAGGATCCGGACGTCCACCCGGAAGGTCCGCTCGCCGCCCAGCCGAGCCACCTCGCCGGTCTCGAGGACCCGGAGCAGCTTCGCCTGCGCCTCCAGGTTGAGGTCGCCGACCTCGTCGAGAAAGAGGGTGCCTCCGTCGGCCAGCTCGAACCGGCCGAGCCGCCGGTCGGTGGCTCCGGTGAAGGCGCCCTTCTCGTGACCGAACATCTCCGACTCGACCAGGTCGCGCGGGATCGCGGCGCAGTTCACGGTGACGAACGCCTTGGCGGCGCGCCGGCTGGCGTGATGAATCGCCCAGGCCACGAGTTCCTTCCCGGTGCCCGACTCGCCCAGGATCAGCACCCGGGCATCGGTCGGGCCGACCTGCTTGATCAGCTCCCGCACCCGCTCCATCGCGTGGCTGGTTCCGACCATCTGGGGCCGCGGCGCCAGCTGGCTCCGGAGCATCCGGTTCTCGGCCTGGGCCCGGGTCAGCTCCAGCGCCGACCGGATCGTCACCAGCACCGCCTCGGGCGTCAGGGGCTTCTCCAGGAACTGGAACGCCCCCTGCTTGATCGCCTGCACCGCGTCGTTGAGCTGGGCCTTGCCGCTCATCATGATCACCGGGAGGCTCTGATCCCGCTCGCGGAGCCTGGCCAGCGTCTCGAGCCCCGTCGGCCCGGGGGGCATGATCAGGTCGAGGACCATCAGGTCGGGCCGCACCTCGTCCAGCGCCAGGAGGGCGGCGTTGCCGTTCTGCGCCTCGGCGACGTCGAATCCCTCCGCGCGCAGCAGCGCGCCGAGCATCTTGCGGATGTTGGCTTCGTCGTCGACGATCAGGATCCTGCTGCTCATTCAGCCTCGCAGTTCCGAGAGCCGAGAGTCGCGAGCTGAGGTACAGGCTGCCACGCTCCGGTCTCCGCTCTCTACTCTCTACTCTCTACTCTCTAC
>DASWBQ010000393.1:0-3145 GCA_036390535.1 Gemmatimonadales bacterium
AGCAGGTTCGAGAACCAGTGCGGCTGGAGCGCCATGATCATGTCGAAGGCGATCACGGTGAAGCCCAGCGCGTAGAGCGGCGCGTAGATCCCGGCGAGGCGGGCGATCCGGCGCTGCTGCCCCTCGCGGGCGGCCGGGGAGCCGTCGAAGCCGCCCAGCAGGGCGTCGTAGCGGGCCCGGCGACGGCCGTCGACCTGGTCGCGGGCCAGGAAGAGATCGGGAACCAGGTCGGCCCGGATCAGCGCCCATCCCGCCCAGAACAGCAGACCCAGCATCACGGCCAGCCGGACGAACATGGGGACGTGGGACAGCCAGACCGCCTTCCCGTGCGGGAGGCTGTGCAGCTGCTCCTGCATGTGGCCGTAGATGGGCTCGTAGCCGAGGGTGAAGATCAGCCCCAGGCCGATGAGCGAGACCGGCAGGAAGGCCACGGCGGCCTGCGAGAAGCGCAGGACCAGGCCTGACCACCGGGCCCGCACCAGCTTGTGCACCGCCGTCAGCGCCACGCTGCCGCCGGCCAGCCCGGTGAAGAACAGCCAGTTGACGTGGAAGGCCTGCCAGGCGCGATGGTGCCCTTCGCCGGCGAGGGCCAGGACGAAGAGGATCGCCCCGATGATGGCGAGGAGCGTGCCGGTCCGGACGAAGCCGGCGTACTTGCCGCTGAGAGCGTGGGTGACGAGGCGGGCCCGCAGGACGGAGTCGTGCATCACCGGGTCCCTCCGGCCGCCGCCGCGGCGTCCGCCTGGAGCTTCCGGACGTAGTTCACGATCGCCCAGCGCTGCTCCGGATCGTAGAGCTTGTCGCCATAGCGGGGCATGACCCCCCGGCCATAGCGGATGACGCTGTAGATGTGGCCCTCGCTCAGGGCCACGGCCTTGGGGGTCAGGATCGACGGGGCGCCCACCTTGGCCGAGACCGGCCCGTTCCCCGCTCCGGTCTGGCCGTGGCAGACGGTGCAGTAGATGTGGTAGAGCGAGTCGCCGGCCGCCAGGGTGGCCGGCGGGTCGGTCGGGTTGGCGATGGCGTCGGCGATCGCGAAGTCGCCGCTGCCCCAGGCCACGCCCCAGTCGTCCTCGGACTTGGTCACGGGGACCGTGCCGGGCACGGTGTGGCGGGGGACGGCGCCGGTCTCGTATGGGTGCACCGCCGGCGACTTGACCATGTGATCGAACCAGGGCACGGCCTTCATCAGGTCGTCCGGCGACGGCAGGGTGTTGTAGTAGAAGTCGCAGCCGGACAGCGCCAGCAGCGCCGCGGCCGCGAGTATGCGCGCCTCATGCCTCATGGGTGACCTCCACGGCGCCCGCCTCGGTGACCAGGCGCGTGACGGCCTCCGTCTCCCCCGGGCCGCAGGGCACGAAGATCCCGATCCGGTCGTCCGAAAACCGCGGGTGGAACGGCCGGCCCCGGTTCGACTTGAGCTGGGGCAGGACGATCATCCCGACCACGGTGCTCAGCGCCCCGAGCAGGATGGTGAGCTCGAACATGATCACCACGTACGGCGGGATCGCGGCGATCGGCTTGCCGCCGACCAGCAGCGGCCAGTCGTAGGACATCCAGGTGGTCATGGCGAGGCCGGCCAGGCAGCCGGTGACGCCGCCGACCAGGGTGAAGGCCCGCACCCAGCTGGACCCCGTCCCGAGGGCTTCCTCGAGTTCGTGGTTGGGGGCGGCCGAATAGACGGTGAGGTCGGTGCGACCGGCGCGCTTGAGGCCGTGGATCGCGTCCACGGCGGCGTCGATGTGCTCGAACGAGGCGAGCACGCCGGGAACGGTGCGGGCCATCAGTGGGCCCCCTTCCGGCGCGGCATCGGGATCATCTCCTTGATTTCCTGGATGGCCACGATCGGGAAGGTCCGGGCGAACAGCAGGAAGTACATCCCGAACCACCCGAACGACCCGATCAGGATGCCCCAGTCGGCCCAGGTCGGGTTGGGCGTGTCCCAGGCGTAGGGCACGTAGTCGTTGGCGAGCGAGGACGCGATGATCACGTACCGCTCGAACCACATCCCAACGTTGATGAAGATCGAGATCACGAACAGCGAGGTGAGGTTGGTGCGGATCTTCCGGAACCAGAGCAGCTGGGAGACGAAGGCGTTGCAGATGATCATCGTCCACCCCGCCCACCACATCGGTCCGAAGGCCCGCCGCCAGAAGGTGGTCTGTTCGAAGATGTTGCCGCTGTACCAGGCGACGAAGTACTCCATCAGGTAGGCGTAGAACAGGATGCTCCCAGTCAGCAGCGTCAGCTTCGCCAGGTTGTCGAAATGGTACTCGGTGATCATGTGCTCGACCTTGAGCACCCGGCGCAGCGGGATCAGCAGGGTGAGCACCATCCCGATGCCCGAGTAGATGGCCCCGGCCACGAAGTAGGGCGCGAAGATCGTCCCGTGCCAGCCCGGGATGATCGACATGGCGAAGTCCCAGGACACCACCGAGTGGACGGACAGCACCAGCGGGGTGGCCAGGGCGGCCAGATACAGGTAGCCGCGGGTGTAGTGCCGCCACTGGCTGTCCGAGCCGGTCCAACCGAGCGAACAGATCTCGTAGACCTTCTTCCGCCAGCCGGTCACCTTGTCCCGGACCGCCGCGATGTCGGGCACCAGGCCGACCACCAGGAACGTGGTGGAGACGGTGAGGTAAGTGGAGATGGCGAACACGTCCCAGATCAGCGGCGACTTGAAGTTGGGCCAGAGGTGCCGCTGGTTCGGGTACGGCAGCAGCCAGTAGAAGATCCACTGGCGCCCGATGTGGATGATCGGGAAGAGGCCGGCGGTCATGACCGCGAAGACCGTCATCGCCTCGGTGGAGCGGTACACCGCGGTCCGCCACGAGGAGCGGAACAGGAAGAGGATGGCCGAGATCAGGGTGCCCGCGTGGCCGATGCCGACCCAGAAGACGAAGGTCGTGATGTAGACCAGCCACATGACCGGCGGGACGTAGCCCGCCAGGCCGAGCCCCTCCTTGAGCAGGGCCACGAAGGTGGCGACCCCGACCAGGAACATCCCCACCGCCGCGAACAGGGCGAGGTAGTAGCCCCGGCTGGGGGTGCCCAGGGTGGCGACGACGTCACGGGTGACGTCGGCGTGGGTCTGGGTGATGACGGGCTCGTCGTGCGCGATGGCGGTCATGGGTCAGGCCTCCGC
>DASWBQ010000394.1:0-8457 GCA_036390535.1 Gemmatimonadales bacterium
GCAATGCCGCCGCCGGAGAGCAGCCGCTCGGCCCGCTGCCGGTCGGCGCGGGCCTGATCGAGGGCGGCACGAGCCTCCCCGACCGTCGCGGCGGCGACCCGCTCCAGGTCGCGGGCGGCATCCAGTGCCGCGCGGGCCTGCTCACGGCTGCGGGCGTCCAGCGGCACGGGCGCCAGCCGCGCCACCACCATCCCCGGAGTGACCCGGTCACCCACCTCGAGGGCGATCCGCTCCACCCGCCCCGCGGAGGGCGCGGTGACGACATGGCGGTGGCGGGCCCGGGTCTCGCCCTGGTCCCCGACCGTCACCGAGAGCGGCCGCCGGGTCGCGGTAGCCGCATCCACCTCGATCACCTCCGGCCGAAGCGCGCGCCAGACCAGCAGCGCCACGAGCCCGCCGGCGATGCCCCAGGTGAGCGTCCTTCGTGGCATCCGCATCGTCACTCCCTCGTCTTCAGCACCGCGACCAGATCCAGCCGCCGGATCCGCTGGCGGACGGCCGCTGCCGAAAGGAAAGCCGCCCCGGCCACCACCGCCACACTCAGCAGGTAGGTGCTGCCGCGCACCACCAGGGGGATCCGGAAGAGATCCGACTCGAACCGGTAGGCCACGAGCCAGGCCAGCCCGTAGCCGGCCAGAAAGCCCAGCGGAATTCCTGCCAGCGTCAGCAGCGCCTGCTCCCCGAGGAGAAGCCGGGTCACCTCGGCCCGCGAAAAGCCCAGCACCCGGAGGCTCGCCAGTTCGCGGCCCCGCTCCGAAAGGGCCACCCTGGCGCCGTTGTAGACGATGCCGGCCGCGATGATGCAGGCGAAGGCGACCATCATCGTGATCGAGATCCAGAAGCTCTCGGCCACGGTCTGCTCGAAACCACGTACCACCGATTCCCGCACCACCACGCCGCCGACCGCCGGCGTCTGCTTGAGAGTGCGATACAGTTCGGCCGCCCGCGCCGGGTCCACGGAGAGGTAGGCGCCGGACAGCGCCTGGTCCTCGCCCAGCAACCGGCTGAGGGCCGGAAGGCTCATCGTCGCGCCAGTGCCGATCAGATCCTCGCTGACGGAGGCGACCACCACCTCGCTCGAGGCCCGCTTGCCCTCGAGGATGTCGACCTGGACGGTGTCGCCGGCCCGCACACCCAGTTTCCGGGCCAGCACGTCGGACAGCTGGACCCCGCCCATCGGCACAGGACGCACGGCCAGGTTCCGGTCCACCAGCCGCTGCATCGTGGCGCCAACCGGCAGCCCGAGCAATGCCGTCCGGCGCTGCGCCGGCCCGTGGCGGAGCCGCGCCGGCGCCATCCGGAAGGGTTCCGCCGCTCGCACGCCCGGCAGGCGGGCCAGGGCATCGAGCGCCGCCGGCTGCCGCGGTGTGTCGAACACCACCATCGCATCGTACCGCTGCACCTCTTCGAACTGAATCTCCTTCATCACGTCGATGGCCTCGAACATGAACCAGCCCGTCATCACGATCGCGGTGGCCAGGGCGATGCCGGTCACGGTCAGCAGGGCCTTCATCGGTCGGCGCTCGATATTGCGGAGGATGATCCGTCCGGCCGAGGGAACCAGATGGGTCATGCCCAGCCGCTCCACGATGCCGGCCCGGTAGCTGGCGGGCGCCTCCGGGCGCATCGCCTCGGCCGGCGGCAGAGCCACCGCGCGCCGTACGGCACTCAAGGCGCCCAGCAGTGCCGCCCCCCCGCTGACCCCGAAGGCGGCCAGCACCACGCCCCAGTCCTGGTCGTACGCCGCGACCGGGAACTGGTAGAACCGGGCGTACACCGCCGCCAGCGCGTCGGCCAGCCAGATGCCGAGGCCGCTCCCGGCCACGGCCCCGAGCAGCACGGGGACCAGCGCCAGCTGGAGGTAGTGCGCCGCGATGGTGCCGTTGCCGTAGCCGAACGCCTTGAGCACCGCGATCTGCTCTCGCTGGGTCGCCACCAGCCGCGCCAGCACCATGTGGAGCAGGAACGCGGTGACCCCGAGGAAGATGGCGGGCAGCATGACGCTGGTGACTTCGGTCTCCTCGATCTCGCTCGAGAGGAAGAGGTGGGACAGTTGGTCCTCGCGGCCGTAGGCGCCGGTGCCGCCCCAGGGGACCAGGATCCGGTCGACCGCGGTCACCACGTCCGCCTGGTTCGCCCCCGGGGCGAGCGTCAGCGTCACGTCGTTGAAGGCCCCCTGCAGGTCGAAGGCGGAGGCCAGCGCCGGCTGCGCCATCCAGAGAACGCCGAACCGCCGGTTGTCGGGGAAGATGTCACCCAGCCCGCGGATCTCGTAGACGAACTCGGGCGAGAGGGCGATGCCGGTGATGCGCAGCTGCTGCCAGCGCCCACTGATCACCGCCGGGATGGAGTCGCCGGGCCCCAGGGCATTGGCGCGGGCGAAGGCCTCGCTCGCCAGGACCTCGCCGGGCCGGTCCTCCTCGGGCCAGCGGCCGCGGCGCAGGTGCAGTCCGTTGAGCATCCCATCCGGCGTGGCGGGAATCCCGACCAGCCGCCCCGCCCCCGGCTCGTCGAGCCCCGGGAGATCGAGGGTGACGTCGACGACCACCCGGGGACCGACGGTGGCGACACCGGCAATTCCGGCGAGTTCGGCGGCCACCGCCAGCGGCGCGCGCCGGGCCGACGCGAAGACGTCGGCGAAGCGATACCGGTCGTAATAGTCGGCCTGGGTTTCGCGGAGCCAGCCATGCATCGAGCGGAGGGTCACGAACATCGCGATCCCGCAGGCCATCACCACCGCGACCGCGAGCATCTGGCTCCTGAGGTGCCAGAGATCGCGCCAGACCTTGCGAGTCAGCGGACGAAATCCGGTCACCATTGCAGCTCCGAGGGTCGGGCACGCCGGGGGTTCTCCTCGACCCCGGTGATCCGCCCGCTGCGCATGCGGATCACCCGGTCGGCCATCGCGGCAATGGCGGCGTTGTGGGTGATCACCGCGACCGTGGTGCCCAGCCGCTGGTTCACGTCGGCCAGCACCTCGAGAACCTTAAGGCCGGTTTCGTAGTCCAGCGCCCCGGTCGGCTCGTCGCAGAGGAGGACGTCCGGCCGTTTGGCCACGGCGCGGGCGATGGCGATGCGCTGCTGCTCGCCGCCGGAGAGCTGGGAGGGAAAGTGACTGACCCGGTCCGCCAGCCCCACCATCGCCAGCGCCTCGGCCGGATCCAGCGGCCGCTCCGCAATATCGGTCACCAGGGCGACGTTCTCGAGCGCGGTCAGCGAGGGGATCAGATTGTAGAACTGGAAGACGAAACCCACATGTTCGCGGCGAAACCGGGTAAGGGCCTCTTCGTCCGTGACGGTCAAGTCATGTTCGAGGAACCGGACCGTGCCGGAGGTGGGGGCGTCGAGTCCGCCGAGGATGTTGAGCAAGGTGGACTTGCCGCTCCCGGAGGGGCCCAGCAGGACGACGAACTCGCCGGCGTAGAGGTCGAGGTCCACGTCGCGAAGGGCGAAGATCTCCACCTCGCCAACGCGGTACACCTTGCTGAGCCCCCGCGCCTCGAAGACCGCCGTCCCGTGTCCCATGGTCGGGAATCTGCCCCCGGAGGGATGAAGAGGTGTGGAAGTGCGCTTACAAGCGTCTTCACGGTTCCCTTAGGAGGCCCCCAGTACATTGTGCTCGTACAGCGGGGGACCCAAGGGGCAGACAGGACGGCCCCGCCTACCGCGGGCGCCAACCGAGGCCGGATCAGGTTGGCCGACCCCTCAGGGATGCCTGATTTGGCATCCGCCCCGATCCCCCGCTTATCCCGCCCGGCCAGAGCGCCGGGCGGTTCTTTTCACGGAGGTGACGCGGTGACGGTTGCGGTCGCCCCCGAACTTTCCAATGCCGAGGTAGCGGGGCTGCTCCGCGAGACGGCGGAGCTGCTCGAGGCGCAGCACGCCAACGCATTCCGGGTTCGGGCGTGGCTTCGCGCGGCCGACGAGATCGCCGGCCTGCCGGAGGCGGTCGCCGACCTGGTGGCACGCCAGGGGGCGGCCGGTCTCGACGAGCTCCCGGGCATCGGTCAGGGACTGGCCCACGCCATCGCCGACCTGGTCCAGACCGGCCATCTGGCCCTCCTCGACCGGCTGCGCGGCCGGGGCAATCCGGAATCGGTGCTGATTACCCTCCCCGGAATCGGACCGGTGCTGGCAGAGCGGATCCACCACGACCTCGCCATCGGGACCCTGGAAGATCTCGAGGTGGCCGCCCACGACGGGCGGCTCGGCGCGCTTCCCGGCCTGGGTGCGAAACGGTTGGCGGGAATCCGTGAGGCACTCGCCGGGCGCCTCCGTCACCGCCGGCCGGCGGCAGAGCGGACATCCGAGCATCACCCGTCGATCGAGGAACTGCTCGATGTCGACCGCGAGTACCGACGGAAGGCCCGGGCGGGAGAACTGCGGCTGATCGCGCCACGGCGCTTCAACCCCCGGCAGGAAGCCTGGCTTCCGGTGCTCCACACCAGCCGGGACGGCCGGGAATACACGGCCTTGTTCTCGAATACGCCTCTCGCGCACCGCCTCGGCAGGGTGCATGATTGGGTCGTCCTGTACCACGACGGGCCCCACGGAGGCGGCCAGTCCACAGTGGTCACGGAACACTCGGGCCCCTTGCGCGGGCGCCGCGTCATCAGAGGGAGGGAAGGGGAATGCGTCCAACACTACGGCATCCATCCGCCGGAGGATCCCCGCGCCCACACGGACGGGGACGGAGTGGTCTGAAGGGGGACGCCATGGGCACTTTCCTGGACCGCCGCGACGCGGGACGCCGCCTGGCCGAGCGGCTGATGCCGTTCCGCGATCACAAGCCGGTCGTCATCGCGCTGCCGCGGGGCGGCGCCCCCGTGGGAGACGAGATCGCCCGGGCGCTGGAGGCGCCCCTCGACGTCCTGGTGGCGCGGAAGCTGGGGGCCCCCGGCAATCCGGAACTGGCGATCGGGGCCATCGCCCCCGGCGTGACCCACCTGGAGCCGAACATCATCCGGGCGCTGGCCGTCTCGGAGGAGTACATCAGGCAAGCGGTGGCCGTGGAGCAGGAGGAACTGCGGCGGCGCGAGATGCGGTTCCGCGAGGGCCGCCCGGCGCTTCCCGTCTCGGGACGCACGGTGATCCTGGTGGACGACGGCCTGGCCACCGGCGCGACCGCCGTGGCGGCGATCGAGTCGCTCCGCCGCCAGGCGCCGAAGGCCATCGTCCTGGCGATGCCGGTCGGGTCCCCCGAGGCGCTGCAGCAGCTCCGCAAGCTGGTCGACGAGGTGGTCTGCCTCGAGGCGCCCCACTTCTTCCGCGCCGTCGGCCAGGCATACGTCGACTTCCGCCAGACCACCGACCAGGAGGTCCACGACATCCTCCGTGGCCGGCACATGGAGGTCGCGGCGGGGGAGATCTAGAGGGACGAAGAGCAGCGGCAAGAACAACCGCGGGAGGAAACGCGGCGGGATGGTCCCGCCGGCTCGGTTCTTCCCGCTGTGGCTCTTCCCGCTGCTCTTCGTCCCGCCGTCTTACTTCCCGGCCAGCATCGCCTCCCGCACCGCCTTGAACTCGGTCCCAGGCTTCCACTGGGGCCAGGACTCGCCTGCCGCGACCGCCAGGCCCACCCTGAGGAGAACCCGGGCATCCTCGACGGCGCCGCTCAGGTCCCAGTCGGCCTTCACGTCATCGGACGGCTTGTGGTAGTCCCTGGCGACGAATTCCTCCCGCTTCTGCTGCCCATAGCCGGCGGGCTTCCCGAGGTACTCAGTGCCGCTGTCGACATAGAGCGCGGGCACGCCCTTCTTGGCGAACTCGAAATGGTCGCTCCGGTAGAAGTAGCCCTTCTCGGACTCAGGATCGGGGACCAGCACCCGGCCGGAGGCCACGCTGGCCAGGACGTCATCCAGGGTTGAGTTGCCGTAGCCGACGACCACCAGGTCGCTGGTCCGGCCCCACTGGTTGAAACCATCCATGTTGATGTTGGCCAGCGTCTTCTCCAGCGGGTAGAGGGGGTTCTCGGCGTAGTACTTGGCGCCGAGCAGGCCGCTCTCCTCGGCGGTCACGGCGAGGAAGAGGACCGACCGCTTCGGCGGAGTCGGCAGCGCCTTGAAGGCGCGGGCCAGTTCGAGGAGCTGAGCGGTCCCGGAGGCGTTGTCCAGCGCGCCGTTGAAGATCTGGTCGCCGGCGGCCGTGGTGTCGCGGCCGAGGTGGTCCCAGTGGGCGGTGTAGACGATGTACTCGTCGCGGAGCGCCGGGTCGCTCCCCTCGAGCTTCGCGATCACGTTCCTGGAACGCATCTCCCGGAGCCGGTTGACGACCGAGATGCTGGCGCTGGCCTTGAGCGTCACCGGCCGGAAATCCTTCCGCTGCGCCGCCTGCTTGAGGGCGTCGAAGTCCTGCCCCGACGCCGCCAGGATCGCCTTGGCCTTGTCGAGGGTGATCCAGCCTTCTGCCGCCACGCGGCCCATGTTGCGGTCGTCCCGCCGGATGTCGATGTTCTCGCGGCCCCAGCTCCCCTGCACTACTTCCCACGGGTACCCCGCCGGTCCCTCTTCGTGGATGATGATCGCCGCCGCCGCGCCCTTCTCGGTGGCGATCTCATACTTGTAGGTCCACCGTCCATAGTAGGTCATCGCCTTCCCGCGGAACATCGTGGTATCGAGGGAGGACGGGTCGGCGGGGTCGGGCACCGCCGGGTCGTTGACCAGCATCAGGATGGTCTTGCCGCGAACGTCGACGTCCTTGTAGTCGTCCCAGCCGTACTCGGGCGCGACCACGCCATAGCCGACGAACACGATCTCGCTGGCGGGGATCGCGACCCGCTCCACGTTCCGGCGGGAGGCGATCACCACGTCCCCAGGCGCGGACAGCGGCACCGGCTTGCCCCCGGAGGTGACGGTGACGGTCGGGGTGGCCGTGAAGCCGATCATGTCCACGGCCTGCTCGTAGCTGCCGTCGGGGTTTCCCGGCGCCAGCCCCAGGGATTGGAACACCCCGGTGAGGTAGCGCACGGTGCTGTCCTCCCCGGCCGTGCCGGGGGCGCGGCCCTCGTAGGCGTCGGAGGCCAGGACCGAGATGTGCGCCATCAGCCCGTCGGCGGTGATGCCCGCCTCGGCGGCGTCAGAGCCGGATTCCGGCGCGCAGGCAGCAGCAAGAAGAACAACCAGCGAAAGACGGCGAATCATGATGGCTCCAGGTGAGGCCGTACGACAGGAACGCAGACGAATGTAGAGCCAACCGGGCCGCAGGGGGAGCCTGCCGGCACGCGTCCGCACCGGCTGCCGCGGGAGCCTCGCTGGCGCCCGATGCTGGCTAGCTTTCCGCTACTCTCGTCCTGTGGCTGGAGCACCCCCTGGAGGACCACCATGCACCCGCTCCTGTCCGGTCTGTTCATCACGTTGGTGAGCTTCGTGGGGCTCTGGCTGGCGAGCCTCGTCCGCCGGGACGCCAGCCTGGTCGACCGATGGTGGGGCACCGGTTTTCTGGTGCTGGCCCTCTGGTACGCGAAGGTGCGCGCCGCCCCGCTGCCGCTGGCCGGCTGGCTCCTGCTGCTCCTGGTCGGCGTCTGGGGGCTCCGACTCTCGATCCACCTGACCCTCCGCAACTGGGGGCATGGGGAGGACTACCGCTACCGCGCCATGCGGGAACAGTACGGCGCGCGGTTCCCCTGGGTCAGCCTCGGCACCGTCTTCGCCCTGCAAGGCCTCCTGACATGGGTGATCGGGATGCCGCTGTATGCCGGCATCGCCGCCCCACCGGACGGGGCGCCGGCCAGCTGGTTGACCCTGGCAGGCCTGGGCGTCTGGCTGGTCGGGTTCGGCTTCGAGGTGGCCGCCGATCTCCAACTCACGGCCCACCGCGGCAATCCGGCGCGGCGCGGTACCGTGCTCCGGACCGGCGTCTGGCGCTATAGCCGGCACCCGAACTACTTCGGCGATGCCCTCCTCTGGTGGGGCCACTGGCTGATCGCTGCCTCCGTCGGCGGCGCGTGGACGGTGTTCGCCCCGGCCCTGATGACGTTCCTGCTGATGCGCGTCTCCGGCGTGACACTGCTCGAGAAGAAGCTGGTGGAATCGCGCCCCGGGTATCGGGAGTATGTGGCGGAGACGCCGGCGTTCTTTCCGTGGCGGGTGAGAAAGCCGAAAGCGGCAAGCTGATAGCGGAGAGCTGAAGCAAGTTCCAGGAGCAGCTCTCTGCTCTCTGCTCTCGGCTCTCGGCTCTCCGCACCCTACGCTAATTCACCCGCACCCCCGCCATCAGTACCCTGCCCCGTCCCGGAAAACCTACCACCGACTCGTAGCGGGCATCGAAGACGTTACGGGCGTCGAGCATCACGGCCACCTGTGACGACCAGGCACGCCGAAGGGCGCTGAGGGGAAGGTCGAGGCTGGCGTTCGCGACGGTAAAGGCCGGCAGTACGACACGGGTCGACGGGAAGGCACGATAGTCGATGTCGTCCCGGGCGCCGGTATAGAGCAGGCCGGCCGTGAGCGATGCGCCCCG